>NZ_LASY01000113.1:0-49618 GCF_000973155.1 Grimontia sp. AD028
TCTGGTTCTGGTTCTGGTTCTGTAGATGATGAAACCACAACCGATTCAAGCGGTGCCTCAGATTTCTTCTCTTCCGGTGCATCTTTCGAAAGCCACTCTATTAGTTTGGCGTGCAATAATTCAAAGTTGATGGGTTTGGCAAGATGCTCGTTCATCCCCGCTTCACGACACGCTGCCACGTCGTGGGCATCCGTGTTTGCCGTCATAGCAAGTATCGGCAAGGTTTTCATGCCTAGCTCCTGACGAATGGTCTTGGTTGCGGACACCCCATCAACCACCGGCATCTGCATATCCATCAAGATCAAATCAACGTGATGTTCTTTAACCATCTCAATGGCTTCTGCACCGTTGTCTGCCACCAGCACACTGATTGGCAAGGTTTCCATCGCTCCCAGTGCCACTTCCTGATTGATCAGGTTATCTTCAACCAACAACACGACCTTATCCCTGATGGCCATTTCATGTTCAGGAACATCTTCCAGCTCCAGCTCTGGCAGGTCTTGGCGACCATTTTTGATCGGTTTGATGGTGCGTACTTCTTCCGTCAACGAACGCATAAATTTCGATGGAAGCACAGGCATGGTGACCCAGTTGAACGCGAAGTTCGGTCTAGCATCAGGAATATCCAAACAGTGTTTCTTTCCGCAAAGCAGAAGGACGGATTGAGCTCGTGACAGGCTATTGAATATGGTTGAAATACTGGATTTCATCTCTGGTGTAATCAGATCCCAGTCCACGACAACATGCTCATAAACCCCGCGCTCGATGTTCTGCTTGCTGTGCTCAATGTCGTCGACATCCCGGCATTGACTGACATTGGCACCAGCAAAAACCAGTGGCTCTTTCATGTTGTTGCGGAGGGTAGAATTTGGCGACACGATGAGTACGCTTTTGGCCGTAAGCGAACGCGCCCAGGCTCCACCGAGTTTTGAGGTTTCACGCAGCCCGGACTGACAAGGCAGCGTGAAGGAAAATACACTGCCTTCCCCCAAGCGGCTATCAGCCTGCAACTCGCCTCCCATCAGCGACACCAATTCACGGGCCAGTGTTAATCCCAGTCCACGACCACCATGCTCCCGCGATGAGGAATTGTCTGACTGCGAAAAAGGCTGGAAAAGGTTATCCAAATCCTTTCTGCGGATCCCAACCCCGGTGTCACGAATCGTAAAGCGTATTTTAACGTCAGAGTCCCGACAGGATTCGAGCGTGACAGAGAGTGTGACTTCTCCGCTGTCGGTAAACTTCACCGCATTATCACCCAACGCCATGAGCACCTGAGTGAGGCGCACAGAGTCCGCATCTATAATCTTTGGAATCGCCATATCGAGGTTGACGCAAAACAGCACATCTTTTTCCTGAGCCCGTTCGCCCAGGGTGTCTGCCACCGGTGTCAGGATAGTTTCGAGGTTACACTCAACCCATTCAATGTGAAGGTTACCTGCTTTGACATTGGTGAAATCCAACACTTCATTGACCGCATCAAGCAATGAGTTAGCCGCACTGATGACGCGCTTGATATACCGTTGCTGTTTCCCTTCAAGGCCACTGTCCATCGCCAACTGAGACATCCCCAATATGGCGTTTAAGGGTGTTCTTAGCTCATGGGACATGTTGGAAAGAAAATCTCGCTTCGCCTGATGTGCCACGCTGGCGGAGCGTTTTGCGATAGAGAGGTCTTTTTCGGTCTGGCGGATCTTCTGGCGCTGATCTTTGACTTGGGCCTGCAGGCCTTTGATGGTGACAGCCCCACGGACCACAATCACTAACAGTATAAGAATGATACCGGTAAGCAGCGGCAGCAGGCTGACCCCCTCCCCCGTCGGCGGAAGCGAAGTGGCAGATAGATAGCCATGATCTTTTTCCGCTCGCACGGATATCGGCAGCAAGGTGAGTACCACCATAACGAAAGCGCGGGCTCGTGCTGTGCTCAACACGCTGCCCGCCCTTGCAATAAGTTCTGAGATAAGCTTTCCAGTGAACGCTGATACGCCCAAAAAACTGTCGTTGTTCATAGGTTTTGATCTGCTCGCCGTTGGCACATTACAAACATTTTTACCGTACGTCTGTGCGCACGCTGTAACTGCATGTCTCAATTAAAATAATGTGACTCACAATTGGAACATTATTAAGAGTAGACCTAGGATTGAAGAAGTGGAAAGTGATTCAGGATCCCGTAAATGGTGTCACCGGAAAACAACGCAAAGAAACGCGCAACCATATTGGTCGTCGATGATACGCCTGAAAATCTTGTGTTCGTGAGCGAGATGCTCAAGAACGATTATGAAGTCAAGGCAGCAACCAACGGCCAAACAGCTCTCGCTATCGTTGAAAAATTTTCCATTGATCTGATTCTTTTGGATGTTGTCATGCCTGGCATGGACGGCTACGAAGTCTGCCGTCAGATCAAAGCCAAAAAAGGCGGTGGCGATATTCCAGTTATCTTCCTGACTTCTAAGTCAAAAGCGGAAGATCAGGAATTTGGTTTTTCTGTGGGTGCAGCTGACTACATCAAAAAGCCTCTCAGTCCGCCTATCACGATGGCGCGCATCCGCATCCATCTAGAGAACAAAGCGTCTAAAGACTTCCTGCATGATCAAAATGAGTTTTTGGAAGCGGAAGTTCAGCGTCGGGTTAAAGAACTCAGTGTTATTCAGGATGTCACTATCAATGCACTCGCAAGCCTGGCGGAAACACGCGATCAGGAAACCGGTAATCACATCGTCCGTACCCAGTACTATGTAAAAATCCTTGCAGACCAACTCTACCTGCGTGGTAAATATCCTGACATAGTGACGCCCGAGTACGTCACCATGGTGTTCAAAACCGCACCGCTTCACGACATCGGCAAAGTCGGTATTCCAGATGCTATCTTGCTAAAACCCGGCAAGCTGACGGCAGAAGAATTCGACATCATGAAAACGCACGCCAAACTTGGCTACGACGCGATAGTGAAAGCGGAGGAAGAAGTAGACGCGCATTATCCATTCCTGAGCGCAGCGAAAGAAATCGCCTACGGTCACCATGAAAAGTGGGATGGCTCTGGCTATCCGCAAGGCTTAGCTGGCGAAGACATTCCGCTCAGTGCGCGGTTAATGGCGGTTGCTGATGTGTTTGATGCGTTGGTCAGTAAGCGTATTTACAAATCTGCAATGACCAACGACGAGGCGTTTGACATTATTCGGGAAGGCAGAGGATCGCATTTCGACCCTCTGTTAGTCGATATCATGTTTGAAATGCAGGCAGACTTTATAAAGATCGCAGAGACTTACAAAGACTGAACGCCGAGGATTAATCAGCCCACAGCCAACCAAACACCTACACCCATCATCAATGAGCCCGCGATGCGGTTCATCATTCGCACATTACCGCTTTTTTGCAGGAAGTGGCGCAGCGTGCGGCCGCCCGAAGCATAAAGTAGTAAACAGCCAAACTCTGTCAGCAGGATGATGCCAATCAGCACGGAAAGCTGAGGTGGCAACGCCAAAGAAGGGTTAATGAACGGTGGCAACAGGGAAATCATAAACGCCCAGCCTTTCGGGTTGGCAATGGCAGTCACGAAGCCTTGCATTGCCAGCGTCAGTCGAGACGTATCTGAATTTGAAGTGAAGTCCTGCGGAATCGCCATTTTCCCTTTAGATAGCCACATCTGGACACCAAGGTAAAACAGGTATGCGCCACCCAGATACTTCAGAATCGCAAACAGCTCTGGGTAATTGAGCATGATCGCCGCTACGCCAGCAACGGATGCCAGCGAAACCAAGCCCACACCAATCAACTCTCCCCACATCATGTGAAGACTACGACGTACACCAATACTCATGCCTAGCGTCATTGCTAGGGTCATGCACATACCCGGCGTGACCGATACAAAAAAGAATGTTGGAATAAACACCGCCAACATGGCGATATCAACTGCAGATGCCACTTCATCTCCGGACATAACAAGCATAAAGAAGCGTAGTAGAAACTGGAGACGTTACAGCGTCAAGAAGGAGTTATCCAATTAAGCCAAAAATCAACATGGCTGAAGGGGCTAGAAGAGATAGACAGCTCCTGAGTTGGTGGCACTATTATCCGTGGGATCACCGTTGATGTCTAAGGCAGAAGAAGATTCAAGGTCGGCACTGATCGCGATACGCGAGCCATCTTCACTCAAGGCGATAGAAGCCCCGAAATTATCTTCATCATCTGAGGTGGTTCCTTTGAGGTAATGGCTGAAAGTCCACACTGAATTATCATAACGATAGACAGCAACTGAGCCAGTATTTGTGTTCGAGTTATCGGTTTGTTCCCCATCTATACCAATAGCGTTTGAGTCATCCCCTGCCGATGCAATAACAAGCGTTCCTCCATCACCGCTTAACGCCACCGACTCTCCAAAACGGTCAAAACTGTCTGCGTTTTCCATTTTAATGAATGCTTCTTGCGTCCAACTTCCGGCACTATATCTAAACACGTAAGCTGCGCCGGAGTTACTTGCTGCATTATTGGACTGGTCGCCATTGACCCCAGAACCATCAGAATCTTCGTAAAACGAAGTCGCAACCAGCACGGTTCCGTCCTGATTAAGATCGACTAAATTACCAAACCTGTCACCATTTCCGGTGTTAGAGGCTTTAATGTAAGATTCCTGCTGCCACCCTAATGCCAAATCGTAACGAAAAACATAAACGGCTCCCGCGTTAACTGCATCGTTATTTGACTGGTCTCCATCTATGCCAGTGGTGTCTGAGTCTTCTGACCATGCGCCCGATGCAATGGTGTTTCCATCACCACTTATCGCTAAACCAAAACAAAAAGTGTCATTTTCCTCAGTATTAGATGCCTTGATGTAAGCGTCTTGAGCCCAATGACTGCCATCAAACCGAAAAACATAAACTGCTCCCGAATTTGAAGCCAAATTGTTGGAGCCATCACCATCGATGCCCATCGCATTTGAGTCTTCATTTCTTGCACATACTGCAAACGTATTACCATCCCCACTCAGTTGGCCAGAATTCCCAAACGCATCCCTCGAACCCGAGTTGGATGGCTTGATGTAAGCTTGCTGGCTCCAAGCACCAGCTGAATACCGAAAGACGTAAGCTGCACCATTGCCATCTCCACTATTGTCAGAAGCATCGCTATTGACGCTATTCGTTGAAGAGTCTTCGCCTGGGGCGGTGACTGACAGAGTGTTTCCATCTGCGCTAAGCGAGACGCTCTTACCAAAGTAGTCCCCACTATCTAGTATCGAGGGTTTGATATATGCTTGCTTCGACCAGACACCACCTTGTCGTCGATAGACATACACTGCACCAGAACTGGCTGATGAATTATCTGCTTCATCTCCATTCACTCCGGTTGCATTTGAGCTTTCATTGGCCGCACCGACCGCTAGCGTGTTGCCATCTTCACTCAGTGCAATTGATGACCCATACTCGTCCAGACTCTCTGCATTTGATGCTTTGATGTATCCAATAAGCTGATTTGCTACTGTGTTTACAATAGAAATTTCGTTTGAATCTTTCTGTAATCCACCTCGGGAGGCTCTTATAAAATAATCACTTTGAACAGCGCTCAGAGCTCCACCAATATCGACTTTCAGTCTCTGTGCATTGGTGACAGACGCGAGTTCCAAACATCCTTGACTCTCAGAGGGATCTTTCTGGCATATGGAGTAGGAAATGGGGGACTCATTATTTTCTCCTGCAGCCTCCCACTCAAATTCCACCCTACCAATATAAGCAGTTGGGGAAGAAGAATTGGCAGGAGAAACCGAGATAATGTTAAAGGCACTTAAAGTCGATGAGCTTGCTTCATCCTTGGGCTTACTTCTCTCTTGCCAGAGCACTAAGTCGGGACAACCCGTCAGCATAAATACTGTCAGCAACACCCCCACACGCAAAAGCATGAAAAGAGAGGAAGCCAGAGTACAGCGAGGGCGAATCAAAATGGTCTGAAGCATTCCCAAAAACTAAAGAGACGATATTCAAGCGTATTACTCTAAATGTAGACCCACCATGAAAACACATGGCTCACATTTGAATCAAAAAGTCTCGAGCTGAGATAGCAGTATGGAATACCCCATAGCAAAATATGGTCTTACTGATACACAGTAAAAAGCCTCCTATGAAGGAGGCTTTCAGTTTTACGCAAACACCAAATCTTAGCCGTAAACCAACTCTGGCAACCAAGTCGCCAATGACGGCCAGTAAGCCAGCATCATCAGCACCAGAATCTGGATAGCAATAAACGGCATCACACCACGATAAATATCCATGGTTGAGATGGAGTTAGGCGCTACCCCACGTAGGTAGAACAGCGAGAAACCAAACGGCGGCGTCAGGAATGACGTTTGCAGGTTCAGCGCGATCATGATACCCAGCCAAACGGGGTCCACACCCATGGTCAGCAGGATTGGCGCAACAATCGGGATCACCACGAAAGTGATTTCGATGAAATCAAGGAAGAAGCCCAACAGGAACAGCACCAGCATGACCAGCAGCATCGCACCAAACACACCACCTGGAAGACCAGTGAGGAAGTCGCGAACAATGTCGTCACCACCAAAGCCACGGAACACCAGCGCAAATAGAGACGCACCAATCAGGATCATAAAGACCATGGCCGTGACTTCTGTGGTAGTGCGCATCACTTCCTTGAGGATAGCGATGTTAAACATGCGCTTACTGGCCGCAAGAATGATGGCCCCCACGGAACCCACAGACGCCGCTTCTGTTGGTGTAGCTACACCTGTCAGGATCGAGCCCAATACGAGCACAATCAGAAGCACTGGCGGGATCAATACGGTCAGTACCTGAACGAAGAGTTCTTTGCTGACCTTACGATCTTCTTCTGGAATAGGTGGCACTCGATGCGGTTGTAAAATCGCAATACCAATCAGGTACACAATGTACAGCCCCACCAGTACAAACCCCGGGATCAGCGCGCCAAGGAACAAATCACCCACAGTCACGCTTTCTGGCGAGAAGATACCCTGATCAAGCTGCGCTTGTTGGTAAGCCGATGAAATCACATCGCCGAGCAGAACCAGCACAATCGATGGCGGGATAATCTGCCCCAATGTTCCAGAGGCACAAATCGTTCCCGTTGCGATACGGGGGCAATAGCCACGTTTCATCATCGAAGGTAATGACAGTAAGCCCATGGTTACCACGGTGGCACCCACGATACCGGTACTCGCCGCCAGCAGCATACCTACGATGGTGACGGATATACCCAAGCCACCAGCTAATCCGCCAAACACCTGCCCCATGGTATCGAGCAAGTCTTCTGCGATTTTAGATTTCTCCAGCATCACACCCATAAAGACGAACAGGGGAATGGCCACTAACAGTTCATTAGAAAGGGTGCCGGAAATACGGTTGGGAATGGCTTCAAGAAACGCAGGATCAAAGGTTCCTGTGATTGCACCGATAAAGGCAAATAACAACGCCGAACCACCCAGCGTAAATGCGACAGGGTAGCCCACCAGCAGTACGCCGAAGGTAAACAGGAAAAGAAACAGTGCGAGGAACTCGGTCATAGTGCGTGCTCCTCATCATGTTCTTCCAACTGCTTCGCCAAGTCCTGATGACCTGTCAGCGTTAGTAGTGCTTTCAGCGCTTCCGCAAAGCCTTGGAGCAGCACAAGCGCTGGCATAATAAGAATGCTGGTTTTAAAGATATAGCGGGCATCTACGCCGCCGGCTTCCTGAGAACCTTCCATGATCGACCATGATGCAGCCACATAATCCCAAGCGATATAGAAAATAAACACACAGGTAGGAAGCAATAAAAGTAAAAAGCCAAACAAGTCCACCCATGCTTTTTTCTTGTCAGACATTGGGCGGTAGAAAATATCCACGCGAACGTGAGCGCCTTTGAGCAACGCATAAGCGGCACCCAGCATAATCACGTAGTTATGAAAATAGAGAACGGACTCCTGCATAAACACTGAGCCCGTGTTAAACACATAACGCATCACCACCACCACGAAGGTGATAAGCACAATTGCCAACACGAACCAGGAAACGAAGCGACCCGTCCAATCACTGAATCGATTGATCCCTTTAATCAGGGAAATCAGAAAAGGAGAAGCGGTTTCCATACTACAACTCTTACTTAAGCCCTTAGGGCTTTTGTTTTTATGAGGATATTGAAAAAGGCAGCACCGGATGATGCTGCCTGTTCAACATTATTGCGGGTTACGGGCGTTCAGCATGGCTTGCTCAGAAATGGCATGCCAGTCAATTGCCTGATCGCGGAATGATTTGTAAGAGTCGTAAACCTTCTTACTGATTTCATCCACTTCTGCCTGCTCAGCAACCACTTCATCAGCCACTGCCTGCAGTTGAGTCAGCACTTCTTGTGGGTATGGACGAAGTTCAACTTTGTGCTCGTTCACCAGGCTTTCCAGCGCTGCGTTGTTGCGTGCAGTGAATTCAGCCAGCATGTCGGCATTCGCTACACGGGTTGCCGCCAGAACAATAGATTGCAGATCTTTTGGCAGCTTCTCAAATGCTTGCTTGTTGATCAGCGCTTCCAGCGTTGTACCTGGCTCGTGCCACCCTGGGTAGTAGTAGTACTTCGCCGCTTTGTGCAGACCAAATGCCAAATCGTTGTATGGACCTACCCACTCAGTCGCGTCAATCGCGCCAGATTGCAGAGATGGGAAGATTTCGCCGCCCGGCAGCAGGACAGGCGTACCGCCTACACGCTTCAACACTTCACCACCCAGACCAGGGATACGCATTTTCAGGCCTTCAAGGTCACTGATTTGGTTGATTTCTTTGTTGAACCAGCCACCCATTTGTACGCCAGTGTTACCCGCTGGCATAGGGATGATGCCGAATGGTTCGTAAGCTTCCGCCCACAGTTCCAGACCACCACCGTTGTAGATCCAGCCGTTCATTTCCTGCGCGGTCAGACCAAATGGTACTGCTGCGAAAAATTGACCTGCCGGCGCTTTACCTTTCCAGTAGTAGCCAGCGCCATGGCCCATTTCGGCAGTACCACGTGATACTGCATCAAACACATCCAGTGCACCCACCAGTTCGCCGGCACCGTACACTTTCACTTCCAGGCGACCGTCACTCATTTCAGTGATCAGCTCAGCCAGGTTGTTTGCGCCCGTTCCCAAACCAGGGAAGTTCTTCGGCCAGGTGGTGACCATTTTCCAGGTTACTTTTTCTTGCGCAGCGGGTGCAGCATCAGCTGCCGCTTCCTGCTTTTGCTCACCACAACCTGCCATGAACACACTGAGTGCTACTGCGGCGGTGGCGAGGAACGAACGACGTTTCAACATGATTTCAGTCTCCTTGCTCGAAATGGCGGTAACAACAGGCAACGCGGAAAGTTGCAAAAGATAGGTGCAGGCTGCCTGTTCAATCCGTGGCTATCTCACTAACTATGCAGTTAACGAGATGTTGCAATAACTTTACTCATTATGCGCCTAGGCAAGTAGCTTCATCACAAGGTAGTTTGAAGTCGGTCAAACAATGATCAGGTTTTATTTAACCTTCTGATAGATAACTCCCTATGTAGCCTCCTAATTGCGTGCTACCACGCACTGTTTTTAGGGATTTCACCTTGTTTAAAATGTACAAAAAAGCCCCTATTCTCAGGGGCTCAATTTTGTTAACTAAAAGCTTGTTTCAAACTCTGCACACGTCGGAAGATAAGCCAATCGATGCATAAAATTGCAACCACTGACAAGCCAGCGAGCGGAAACAACAGACAGATGGCAATCAGGGTTGTCGCTCCGACCACCCAAAAACCACCACCAGCCACGACAGGTGGCGCTCCCAGTTTGCGTGAACCGTTCGGACGGCGCTTCCACCACATAACACCACCGGTGATCGATATGGCGATAAAGGCAAGACAGAAGAATACATTCAGCGCTTTATTGATGATGCTGATATCCCCCTGATGCAATGCAATCCCTGCCGCCATTGCTTTTGCCATCCAGTTGTAATCTGCAAAGGTAATATCTGCCAGCACTTCACCACTGTATTGGTCTATGTGCATGGTTCTGTCTTGCGTTGGGTCGGTGATATCCCCACTCATGGTGTTCGCCGACAAGGTATATACCCCTGTATCCGACTTCGGAAACTTCAGCTTATAGTGGGTAAAACCCACTTCCTTAGCCAAGGTCACAACCTGATCGATGCTCACATCCGCAGAGTACTTACGTTCCACGTTGGGCTCAGGTGCGCCATGACCACCGTGATCAGAGCTCGGTACTGGCGTTTGCTCGAGGTTCCAGGGCATTTCCTCTTCAGAGCCATGATTAAGCATCTTATGGGTGATCACCGATTCAGGCGCGTTTTTAGAGCGTTCAGCTGGGAAGCTGCCCCAAGGCTGAACAATTTTTCCGCCCCAGATACCCGCCCAGGCAAGACCAGACAATACAAACAGCAGTAATACCACGGATAAAGCACCACCAAGATTGGCATGCAAGTCCCGCATGAAAATGCGCGAACCGCTGTCGGTTCGGATCTTAAGAAAACCAGCTCGGCTTGCCGCGTCTTTCGGCCACCAGAGGTAAATCCCTGACACCAAAAGCAGAATCATAAAACTGGCGGCAGTTTCAATCAGTCGATCACCTAAGTCACCAATAAGTAGTGTGCCGTGAATATCGTTCGCCAGCTCATACCAACTGTCGCTGCGGTCGATTGTCCCTGTCACTTCCGCTGTATACGGGTTCACTAAGGCAAAACGGGTTTCACCGCTTGGTAATTGAATGGAAAAACGGCTGACAGTATCTGCGGTTCGCGCTGGAATAAATTGCGTCACCGTGGCTTCTGGAAACGCCTGATTTACCGCATTGAGCTGTTCAGAAGGTTGCATTGGTTGTCCGCTGGCCTGAACCGTGAACATGTCTCCGTAGCGTGCAGATTCAATCTCATCATCAAACAGCATGACAAGACCGGTAATACTCAGCATCAACATAAAGGGAATAACGAAAAGTCCGGCATAGAAGTGCCATCGCCAAGCAGTGAAATATCGCGCTTTTTGGGCAGGCGCAGCCGCTGTGTTGGTTTCACTAACCATGGTTAGTTTTCCTTTCTCATAAGCAAACACACCGCAAAACACGCAGTGCATTTTGATAGATGACTTTACTCAGTGGGCTAAGCGCCCTAATTATTTTTGTTTTAGAACACTCCGGCCCTCAGCAACTACAGCTGTATGTGGGCTTGGAGATTATGAGAGTGAGAAAGGTGGGGCGCGGGCTATGGGAGATTCAAACTTTACCCTTTGAGCCAATAAAGAGTAGTGCTGATTCCCCACGAATTTTACGTGAGTATGAGTGTCTGTGGCGGTGAGTGTAAGGTGATGGCTAAAAGAGAAATGGCTGAACGGACAAGGCTTTCCGTGATGCTTTCCTTCACCGCTGGTTTCTTCCCCTTCAACCTGAACCAGCTTAAAGCCATTAACAGTACAGAGTGTTTCCCAGACGCCAGCATTGCTGCCATGGGCATTTATCACAGGCATCAGTGAGACCAGCACCCAACTTAAGGCGCTTGCCAACAACATCATTCGTTTAAATGACGCCCTCACATACCCATCCTGCTTGTGAATATAAGCCACAAAATATATATCACTAAGTGTATTGATGCAGTGAGTCAGTATGAAAAGAAAGCAATTGATGTGAGGTGAGTTAAAAAACAGGTTACAAGCCCGCAAAGATTGGGTATTCCTACCAGCTCAAGCCATTCCCAAATCCCTTATCAATCACTTATCCCCACAATATACGTTTAGACGTCTAGCCGTAAAAATATCTATTGACTTATTTTGAGACAATAAATAGCATCAAACACCAGATAGCTCCAAAAACCCCATAACAATCGCTATCTTTTTTACCTTTTATTAACACGATTTTTGTCCAGGAAGGCCTATGATCGAAATAAAACAGGTTAACAAGGAGTTCAAACAGGGTGATCAGACGATCCATGCCCTGCTCGATATTGACCTCCATATTCCACAGGGCAGAATTTTTGGTGTTATTGGTGCATCAGGTGCGGGTAAAAGTACGCTGATCCGCATCGTCAACCTGCTGGAACGCCCAACCTCCGGGAAAGTCGTTGTCGATGGCGTTGAACTCACCGCTCTGTCTCAATCGGAACTGACCCGTGAGCGCCAGAAAATCGGTATGATTTTCCAGCACTTCAACCTGCTTTCCTCCCGCACTGTGTTTAACAATGTGGCACTTCCTCTGGAACTAGCAGGCAAAGATAAACAACATATTCAACGCAAAGTGACTGAGCTGCTGGATTTGGTCGGTCTGAGCGATAAACACCAGAGCTATCCCTCGAATCTCAGCGGCGGTCAAAAGCAGCGTGTGGCCATTGCGCGCGCGTTAGCAAGCGACCCAAAAGTACTACTGTGTGACGAAGCCACCAGCGCATTGGATCCGGCGACGACCCACTCCATCCTGAATCTATTGCAGACCATCAACCAGAAGCTGGGTTTGACCATTCTTCTCATCACCCACGAAATGGACGTGGTGAAGCGCATCTGTCACGAAGTGGCAATCATTGGTGGCGGTGAGTTGGTAGAGAAAGGTCCTGTGGGTGATATCTTCGCTCATCCGAAAACAGAACTGGCACGCACCTTTATCCGTGCCACGTTGGATCTTTCCATCCCGCAGGATTACGAAGAGCGGCTACAACCTCAGAGTGATGGTCATTTACCGCCACTGGTTCGCCTTGAGTTCACTGGCGCCAGTGTCGATGCCCCGCTTATCAGCCAGGTATCACGAAAGTTCAATATCGACATCAGCATCCTGAGTTCTGACATGGACTACGCTGGCGGCGTGAAATTTGGCCTGATGCTGGCTGAGTTCTTTGGCGACGAAGAGAACGTCAACCACGCGCTGACTTACCTGAAAGATCACAACATCAACATCGAGGTGCTGGGCTATGTCGCTTAATATTGCTGCTGTTTCAGGTTGGTTTGCTGAAAACGAACGCCTTGTTGGCCTGTTGATTGATGCTTTGGGCCAGACCCTCACCATGGTCTTTGTCTCCGGTGCGATTGGTTTCCTGTTTGGTATTCCTTTGGGAGTGCTGCTGCACCTCACCAAGCCTCGCGGCCTGTTGGAAAACGCGGCATTGAATAAATCCATTGGCATCATCGTCAATATTGGCCGCTCAATCCCTTTCATTATTTTGCTGGTCGCCATCATCCCCTTTACACGCTTCATCATGGGAACGTCTATCGGTACAGGTGCAGCGATTGTTCCCCTCACTGTCGGTGCGATTCCGTTTATCGCCCGTCTGGTTGAGGGTGCATTGCTGGAAGTGCCGTCAGGTTTGGTCGAGGCAGCTCAGGCAATGGGTGCAACACCACTACAAATTATCCGCAAAGTCCTTCTGCCAGAAGCGCTGCCGGGCATATTGAACGGCGCAACCATTACCTTCGTAACGCTGGTGAGCTACTCCGCCATGGCAGGTGCCGTAGGTGGTGGCGGTCTGGGCGATGTGGGTATCCGATACGGCTACCAACGATTTGACGGCACCGTCATGCTGATCACCGTGGTGATGCTGGTGATATTGGTACAAATGATTCAGTCAGCTGGCGACTACTTCGTGAAGCGGGTTGACCACAGATAAAAAACGGATGGGACACCATCCGGATAAATGGAAATTCTGAATTTTAAGGAGATACGTGATGACTTTTACACTCAAGAAAATTGCTGCAGCTGTTGGCCTTGCTTCTACTCTGGTTCTGACCGGCTGTGGTCAGGAAGAGACGGTTGATCTGACGAAAGTAAAAATTGGCGTTATTGCCGGTGCTGAAGAGCAAGTGGCTGAAGTCGCAGCAAAAGTTGCGAAAGAGAAATACGGCCTGGATGTTGAACTGGTGACTTTCTCTGACTACGTCACGCCAAACGCCGCGCTGGATGAAGGCTCAATCGATGCAAACGCATTCCAGCACAAGCCATACCTTGACCAGCAGATTTCTGACCGCGGTTACAAGTTCGAAATCGCGGGTAACACGCTGGTTTACCCAATTGCTGGTTACTCAACCAAAGTGACTTCTGTTGAGCAGCTGGAAGACGGCGCACAGATCGCTGTACCTAACGACCCAACCAACCTTGGCCGTTCACTGCTGCTGCTTGAGCAACAAGGTCTGATTGAAGTGAAAGACGAAGCGGGCCTGAAAGCGACAGTTCTGGATATCACGGCGAACCCTAAAAACCTGAAAATCGTAGAACTGGAAGCCGCTCAACTACCACGCTCTCTGGAAGATGTTTCACTGGCAATCATCAACACCACCTTCGCTAGCGAAATCAACCTGTCACCAGAGAAAGACGGCATCTTCGTTGAAGACAAAGAGTCTCCATACGTCAACCTGATTGTTGCCCGTGCTAACAATGTGACTGCGCAAAACGTGCAACAGTTCGTGCAGTCTTACCAGACTGACGAAGTGTACAACGCAGCCTCTGAAATCTTTGATGGCGGCGCGGTAAAAGGCTGGTAATTTGCCCACCTCTGATCATTAAGTGATGTTAAGAAGCCTGTGAAATTTCACAGGCTTTTTTCTATCTATTGAGGCCTGTTGACGCTAACAACCTGATACACTGCATTTCCACAACGGATGACTTTGAGCGAACATGGACTTTCTCTCTACCATTGGCCTTTTCATTGGCTCCCTGATTGCCAATACCCTCGCCTCTTTGGCTGGCGGCGGTGCGGGGCTTTTACAACTTCCCCTGTTGTTATTTCTCGGTCTCGGCTTTTCTGTTGCACTGGCAACCCACAAAGTGGCCTCTGTGGCGCTTGGACTTGGTGCGGCGCTCAAGCATTGGCGTAGTGGCAACCTCGACCCTAAACTCACTCTTTACGTGACATTGGCTGGCGCTGCCGGGGTGATCGGTGGTGCCAATCTCATTCTTTTTGTTCCGGGTCCTTTAGCCGAAGGGTTGCTGGGTGGGTTCATCATCTTGCTGGGTGTTTACTCACGGATGCGCAAAACACTCGGGCAGGAAGCAGAGCCCAAACACCGCGATACGATGGGCATGGTTCTAGGTTGCTTAGGACTCAGCGCAATCGGCTTGCTGAACGGTTCCCTCACCGCGGGCACAGGTCTGTTCGTCACACTGTTTTTGGTTCGCTGGTTTGGCTTCGATTACAAGCAGGCTGTCGCACTGACTTTGGTGAGCGTAGGGATATTCTGGAACGGATTGGGTGCAGCAACACTGGCAATTGCCGGCGCGGAGATTTACTGGCCGTGGATCCCTGCACTCCTGGTGGGTTCTATTTTAGGTGGTTACCTCGGTGCTTACCTCGCCGACAAATACAGCAACAAGATGATAAAAATTGCGTTTGAGCTGCTGACCTTTGCAGTAGGTATCAAGCTTTTGTGGGGCGTGTTATGAACAAAGTCAATATCGAGATTTATTACTGCCGCCAGTGCAACTGGATGTTGCGCGCGACCTGGATGTCTCAGGAGTTGCTTTCCACCTTTAGCGAGGAAGTGGAGAGTTTAACCCTGCACCCCGACACAGGTGGCAGGTTTGAAATTCACTGCAATGGCGAATTGATTTGGGAGCGCAAGCGAGACGGCGGTTTTCCTGAAGCCAAAGTGCTGAAACAACGCGTTCGCGATGTGTTCGATCCAGACCGAGATCTGGGGCACGTCGACCGTTAACCTGCGCTTCAAACGAGTATGCCAGCTGACATTTTAGTCAGCCAGCATACCGTACATCACAATGCTGTTGTAGCTGACCACGCCCAGCACTTTACCACCGTCAATCACTGGCGCACGGCTGATACCAAATCGTTCAAACAGACGGGCACAGTATTTAACGTTCATGTCCGGTGCCACATGAAGAGCCGGTTTGGTCATGATTTCGTAGACGTTTACCCGCTCCGGCGAGCGATTTTGTGACAGCACTTTCTTGGCGATGTCGTTCATCAATACCAGACCAAATTCATCGTCTTCATCGCGCTTTTTCACGATGAGTGCTTTCACTTCCTTATCACGGGCAATACGGATCGCTTCGGCAACCGTCGTCAGTCCATCAATTAGCGCATAGTCGTCCTTCATAACATCGCAGACTCTTTTGGTCACTTTCATAACTCATCCTCAATCTTGCTGCTCAATTCCTGCACTTGATGCGCTACCCCAACGGCATCTTCTACGTCTAGCTGCACCGCAATACCTGTTCCTGATGACGCATCAAACTCCCCCACCTCATTGATCGTTTCAAGAATGGAGCGAGCTAAATGTTCTTCTACCAAAAACAATAAGACATCCCGCTGAACATCGAGGGTTAATCCGAAGAAGGTTTTCTTTTTCGTTAATCCTTCCCCTCGCGCATTGTTAATCACTGTCGCACCTGTGGCTCCTGCCGTTCTGGCGGCGTCCAAAACCGCATCGGTTTTAGAGTCCTCAATGAAGGCTACAATCAGTTTGAATCGCATTATGATTCCCTCGTATTTTCTTCGGTGGTGCCGCGTTTCGCCGCCCACTCTGTTAACTGCGCGTATCCCATGACAGTGATCATCGGGAACAAACTGGCAAAGGCAATCAAGCCAAAGCCATCAATTAAAGGGCTTCTGCCCGGAACCGTCGAAGCCAGTCCCAGGCCAAGGGCGGTAACCAAAGGCACGGTCACCGTCGACGTCGTCACACCGCCGGAGTCATAAGCCAGCGGCACGATAAATTTCGGGGCATAGAAGGTTTGAATCACCACCACCACGTATCCGGCAATGATGTAGTAATGAATCGGATCGCCAGCCACGATGCGATAGCAGCCAAGGGAAATGCCTATCGCTACCCCAATTGCCACTGAGAAACGTAAACCATTCACACTGATTGCCCCACCAGAAACCTGCTCCGCTTTGATAGCAACCGCAATGAGTGAAGGTTCGGCCACTGTGGTACTGAAACCAATGGCTGCGGCGAAGATGTAAACCCAATAGTAGTGCTGCCAGGAGAAGTTCTCGGGAATGCTCTCTCCTTCGCCAAACAGAAATGCGGGTGCCGTCAGCTGAACGGCCATCGATTCACCTAATGGGAAGAGCGCCATCTCCAACCCCATTAAGAACAATGACAAACCAAGAATGACGTAGATAAAGCCAAAGAGGATTTTCTTCAGATTCACAACCGGTTTTCGCAGCACGGCAAACTGAAAACCGAAAATGATGCAGACAATCGGAATCACATCCCGAATGGTCGAGAGTAAGGTGTCGATAAAGGTCGGAATGAGGGTAGACAATACATTCATGTTGCCACCATCCCGTACACCATGACGAAAATCATTGGCGAGAGCGACGCAAAAGCTATCAAGCCAAAGCCGTCCACCATGGGGTTGCGTCCTTTAATCACAGTGGCAAGTCCAACGCCTAGCGCAGTCACCAAAGGCACAGTGATGGTCGATGTGGTCACGCCACCTGAGTCATAGGCAATACCGATGATGTAGCGCGGCGCGAATGCCGTCATGATCACCACCAGAATGTAGCCGCCGATGATGATGCGGTGAATGGGCCAGCCTTTTAGAATACGCAGCACGCCAAGCACAATGGCAAAGCCTACAGAGAGTGCGACCGTGATACGAAGCCCATTGGCATAGGAAGATTGCGCTTCTTCGGTCATCGCAATCATACCGCCTTCAGCGGCAACTTCTGCTGCTTCAGCAGCTACCGCCGTCAAAGCGGGTTCAGCGATGGTGGTTCCAAACCCCAACAAGAAAGCAAACACCACCAGCCAGAAAACACTGCCTTTTCGCGCCAGTGAGTGAGCCATAGATTCGCCGATGGGAAACAACCCCATTTCCAGACCGAAAACAAAGAAAGTCAGCCCCATCACGACCAACACCAGTCCAATTAAGATGGACAGTGAATCCGGCAAAGGCTGCTGTAAAACAATGATTTGAAAAAAGCCGATCACAAGAATGATAGGAAGTAGATCCTTCAAGCTCCCTAGCATTGAGGTCAGCAATGCGGTAAGTCCCTTCACACTCTCTCCAGAGAAAACGCCCAGACGAAAAGCCCGGCACGATAAATGCGCCAATTGATGAAATTGCGGTGAGGAGTTAGTTAATTTAACCCTGAGTCAGTGTATAGAAATTTGCCAATCCACAATGTCTATAGGGTGATAAAGCTAACAAGGTTTTCGTGAATTTCTTCATTAACTTCACCATCGGGCTGATCAAATAACCGATTGAATGCATACTGTTTAGTAACACCCCAACTAGGATGATCCTCATGCAGATTCTCGTGACAGGCGGAACCGGACTTATCGGACGCGCGTTGATCCCCAAGCTCGAACATCACGAAATCACCGTACTGACCCGTTCGCCAGAGAAAGCACGTCATGTTTTGCCATCGAAGGTGCACTTGATAAAAAACATCGACGAGATTGAAGACTTCAGTCAGTTTGATGCGATCATCAATCTTGCAGGTGAACCTATCGTTGATAAGCGATGGAGCGAGCAGCAGAAAGGGATTATCTGCGCCAGCCGTTGGGGGATTACAGAACAACTGGTGCAGCGCATTTTAGAAGCCGATGCGCCGCCTCATACCTTTATCAGTGGCTCTGCGGTTGGCTACTACAGCGATCAAGGTGACAAGATCATTGACGAATCACTCACGGTTGATGCTACCGATTTCGCGCATTCTGTCTGCTCGAACTGGGAAAAAATCGCCATGCGCGCCGACTCGGATAAGACCCGGGTATGTATCCTACGTACTGGTATTGTGCTTAGTAAAAGCGGCGGTGCATTGAAGAAAATGCTGCTGCCGTATCAATTCGGCATGGGTGGGCCAATCGGTGACGGCAAGCAATACTTCCCGTGGATACACATTGATGACATGGTGGGTGGCATCATTCATTTATTGGAACATGCTGATACCCGTGGCGCCTTCAACCTGACCGCACCTGAGCCTGTCACCAACAAGGTGTTCAGCCAAACTCTTGCTGCAACGCTCAAGCGCCCGCATTTTATGTTTACGCCCAAGCTTGCGATATCACTGATGCTGGGTGAAGCAGGTCAGCTTCTTTTTGACAGCCAGCGCGCAGTGCCCAGAGCTCTGGAAAACAGTGGCTACAGTTTCCAGTACCCGTCTGTGGGTCCTGCACTGGAAAACATTTTGCGCTGATAACTCCCGCTTGAGGAAAAGAAAGGCACGCTGAAATGCGTGCCTTTTTTCATTTGTCTGACTGCTATTTTTTGAGCGGCTCTAACAAGCCCCGAAGCATCCAGGCTACTGTCAGGAAGACCAGTCCAACAGCCAATGTCGGCAAGCTCAACCAGACCTCAGGATGCAAGCGTACCGGTAGCTCAACGCCCCACTTCAACAAACCTGCCATTGCAAGTTCTGCCCCACCAACAGCCATACAGCCGGATACCAGCGCCATAATGCCGTATTCCGCCCAAAGCGTGGTGTTGATGCGCTTTTTGCTCGCCCCCAGCGTTCGGTACAACATGATTTCACGCTGGCGCTCTGCAAGGGTAATCCTGAGAAGGGTTAGGAGAAGCAATAAACCACTGGCCACCGCCAACCCAGCCAATACTGACAGTGACAGGCTCACTTGCTTGAGAATCACCTGAATCCTTCCACTCATGGTGCGCAAGTCCAGCAGTGTGACCGTTTGGTAGTCACGCCCAAGCTGATTGAGGATGTCGCTCTGACTATCTTCAAGTCGGAAACTGACCAACCAGTTTGCAGGTAAGTTCTCCACTAATGCAGGGTCGAAAATGAAGTAGAAGTTGGGCTTCATGTTGCGCCATTCCACATCACGAATCGAGTTCACTTCCGCCGTAAATTCCTGACTGTTGACGTTAAACGTCAGCTCATCACCAAGGCGAAGCCCCAACCTTTCTGCAATGCCGGATTCAACTGAAACCCCTCCTTCGCTTGGCCATGAGCCTTCCAGCACTTCGTTATGGGTTGGCAAGGTGTCGCGCCAGGTGAAGTTGAGCTCGCGACGAAGCGCTTCATCCCGCTCTTCCCTGTCTGGCGTCAAGTCAGCATAACGCTGGCCATTCAGACCAACCAAACGACCTCGGATAATCGGATAGGCTTCCGAACGTTCCAGATTGTTCGCATCCAGCCTGCCGACGTAATCATCCAACTCGCTTTTCGCGATGTTCAGCGCGAACACATTCGGAGCGTTCTGTGGCAGGGTTTGCTGCCAATCGGCAAGTAAGTCGGTACGAAGCAACCAGATAATCGAAAGCAGCATGAATGACGTTGCTAACGCGCCAAGCTGCGCGCCACTTGATGCCGGATTTCGTGTTATTCGGCTGAGCGCCAGTTTGAATGCAGGCTGTTTAACGCGTTTCTGCGCGACTTTCAGTACCATTACGCCAATCGCCGCCAGAAGGCTGAGCATCACCACCAAGGCCGCCAATACCAGCCAAAGCAAACGGTTATCGTATGACCATGCCACCAGCGCAAGAATTGGCACTGCTGCCAGTAACCAACTCCAAGGATTCTTCCGCGCGCGCACGGCACTTTGTTCCTGCAACACACTCATAGCAGGCGCTTCAATCAACCGAATCAGAGGAATACCCAGTGCCGGAAGTGCCACCAGCAAAGCCACCATAGGACCGAGCACCCAAGGCAGATACCCATAACTCGGCAAAGGCGACGGAAGCACATCTGCCAGCGGTAAACGCAGCAAATATTCAAGCGCAGCACCGAAACCCAAGCCAAGCACAGTTGCCATCAGCATCAGCATGAGGAGCTGTCTACCAAGCCAACGTCTCACCCAACTGCGCTGTGCACCAAGGCTTTTCACCATGGCAAGCGTCTGGGTACGGCTATCCACATAATGCTGACAAGTCAGGAGTAAGGTGGCCGCAGCCATAATGATGACCAACACCACAGTCAAAGAGAGGTAACCGCGACTCCTATCCAGCATGTCGCCCGTGCGATCCCCGGTATTTTCATCGATCCAACGTTGTCCGTCGATCGGCGTATAAGCGGTCTTTACTGCTTCAAGGTCACTGCTGTCACCACGGAAGAAATAGCGATAACTCACCCTGCTTCCCGGACGCACGACACCTGCTGCAGAGACATCACTCAAGTGCATCATCGCCGCCGGCATTTGGCTGAACGGATTAAAGGACAGCTCAGGCTCAGAAATGATTTTACCGCTGACTGTGAGGGTTAAATCACCCACATCAACTTTATCGCCCAAACCCACATCAAGTAGCGTGAACAGACGTTCTTCCAGCCAAAGTTCACCGGGTTTGACGCTGTCTTGCATCGCATCCGCACTTTCCAACTCCAAAGCGCCACGAAGCGGATAGTTACTTTCTACCGCTTTCACGCTGATGAGCTGCATTTCATTGTCGCTGAATGCCATGGTGCCAAAACGCGTTTGGTCAGAGCGCTCAACATCAATACTGTCAAAGTTTTGCAGTGTTTGCGGTGCCAGAGGCTGATTACTTCTCAGCACCAAGTCAGCGGCCAGCATGGAACGGCCTTGCTGAGTCAGAACAGATTCAATACGCCCTGCCAATGCAGACAATGCAAACACACAGGCGATAATCAGTGCCAGTGCCGCAACGACAGGCCAAAGCTGTCCGTGGAAGAGTTCGCGCCAAGCCCAGCGCCAGACAAGAGTTTTTCTCATGCAGCCCCCGCCAGTTCGCCTGCGTTAAGGTGCAAGGTACGGTGGCATTTCTCTGCCAGTGCCGGGTCATGCGTCACAAGGATCAAGGTGGTGCCGTGGTCACGGTTGAGCGAGAAAAGCAGGTCGATGACCGTTGCTGCGGTATGCTGGTCGAGATTACCAGTTGGTTCATCGGCGAACAGAACATTCGGGCGTGTCATAAAAGCGCGGGCAATCGCCACACGTTGTTGCTCACCGCCAGAAAGCTGGGAAGGTAAGTGGGTTTCGCGCCCTTTTAGCCCGACCGACGCCAGAAGCTCAAGCGCCCGTTCTTCGTCTTCATCATCACCACGAATGGTACAAGGAAGAAGCACATTCTCCAATGCGGTCAGGGAAGGTACCAGCAGGAAACTTTGGAAAACGAAACCGATAGACTCGGCCCGAAGGGCTGCTCTGGCATCATCATCGAGCTGGCTTAAAGGCTTGCCCAAAAGCTCAATTTCGCCGGCCGACGGTGTATCTAAACCAGCAAGCAATGTCATAAGCGTGGATTTTCCTGCGCCGGAAACCCCAACTAAAGCAATACTTTCGCCCTGCTCGACCTGAAGGGAAACATCCTGCAGAATGGTCAGAGACTGTGCATTCGTCGTCACTGTTTTAGAGACGTTACTGGCCCTGATCACTGGAGTTGTCATGATTCGCATCCTTTCTTTTTGTCTTTTGATTATCAGTCATAGCGCCGCGGCGCAGACGCTTCTTGTACTCGGCGATAGCCTTAGCGCTGGCTACCAGATGGCGATTGAGAAAAGCTGGCCCAGCCTGATTGAGCCTAAGCTGACGGAAACCAGCAAGATCACTTCCGTCGTTAATGCCAGCATTTCCGGCGATACTTCTGGCAACAGTCTCGACAGACTGCCAGCCTTGCTTGAACAGCATTCACCTGACTACGTGCTGATTGAACTGGGTGCTAACGATGGACTGCGAGGATTCCCACCCAAGCAGATACGCAATAACCTGTCCGAATTGATCAGTTTAAGCCAGGAAAATGGCGCGCAGGTGATGTTAATGCAGATCCAGATCCCACCTAACTATGGTCAAAGATACAGCAAGGCTTTTGCTGATATCTATCCGGAATTAAGTAAAGAAATGCAAATTCCACTCATTCCGTTCTTCATGGAGAAGGTGGTTTTAACCGAAGGCTGGATGATGTCAGATGGTCTGCACCCTAAAGACATCGCGCAGCCTTGGATTGCAGAGTTTATGGCAGAACAGATGCTTCCACACATCAAAGAGCAAGGATAAAACAAGAATGAAAAACGCAGTATTGATGACCGGATGTTCGACCGGCATCGGCTATGTCTGTGCCCACGCCCTGGCAAAGCAAGGGTTTGATGTGATTGCATCATGCCGCAAATTAGAAGATGTTGAGCGCCTAAAAGAAGAAGGGCTTACCTGCATTCACCTTGACCTTGCAGACAACGACAGCATTCTCAATGCCGTGGAAGAAGTCAGGGCCATGACTGACGGAAAGGTGATGGGGCTTTTTAACAATGGCGCGTATGGCCAACCTGGCGCGCTGGAAGATTTGCCCACCGACGCATTGAGAAAGCAGTTTGAAACCAACTTCTTTGGCTGGCACACGCTGACCCAAGCTGTGATCCCTATGATGATGGCGAACGGCAAAGGCCGCATTGTTCAAAACAGCTCTGTGCTGGGTTTTGTCGCACTGAAATTCCGCGGCGCATATAACGCCAGTAAATTTGCCGTTGAAGGTTGGACAGATACCCTACGTTTGGAACTCGCAGGCACACCGGTAAAAATCAGCCTGATTGAACCTGGCCCGATTGAAACCCGTTTCCGCGCCAATGCACTGGAAGCGTTTTACAGGTTCATTGATATCGAAAACAGCCGATTCAGAAGCGATTATCTCGCCCAGCAAGATCGTATGGAAAGCGAAAACTCCACCAATAAGTACACTCTGCCTTCGGAGTCGATCATTGCGCCATTGATCCACGCGCTAACCGCGGAAGATCCTAAAGTCCGTTACCGTGTGACCAAGCCAACCCATTACATGGCCTGGTGTAAGCGTCTACTTCCTTCAAAAACGCTCGACAAAATTCTTGCAAAGAGCGGTTAACACCCCAAGTCATACAGATACCACTCACAAAAAGCTGTACACCGGGCAATTTCCGCCCGGTTACTCCCAGAAACGTGACATCAAAACTTTATTTTTGCATTCATCTTTCTGTCATAAATGCACGTTAATCTCTCTCCTGTACCGTGAAACACCTGCCCCCAACTTCCACTTCGATGTGATGCGTGTCGGATCAGGCCGTGAACGGGGATACAAAAAAAGAACAAATACCCCAAAAGGAGCCGGACTATGTCCTTAAGTCAATTGAACTGGCTCTGTTTGAGTGTAACGCTGGCAATATTGCTTGTGTTTTAAGTCAGCGTTTCACATCGACGAGCGCAAAAGAATGAAGGCCACTGGAATTCCAGTGGCCTTTTTCGTTGCCATGTCAGACAACATCCAATCAGTGATTTGATCCAGCAATAATCAATATTTATCGGCGCTTTACCGGATAATGCCTTGAATTTTCATGTTGTCCCCCCCACCTTTACAGCAAAGAACTTCTAACGCTCAGGCGACACTATGCAACCAAATTATATTGTTGAACTTAACGAGCAGAACTTTCAGCAAATCCTGGAAGGCTCCGTTGAAACTCCTGTCCTGATCCACTTCTGGGCACAAATGAGTCCAGAGAGCACCGAGATTGTTCCAGCACTGGAAAAACTGGCACACGAATATGCAGGCGCATTTACGCTGGCATTGCTCAACTGCGAGCAGCAACAAATGCTGGCTTCACAGTTTGGCGTACGTGCTTTGCCAACTATCGCCCTTTTCAGCAACGGCCAGCCTGTTGACGGCATTGCCGGGCCACAGACTGAGGATACCGTGCGTGAAATGCTGGTTCGTCACCTGCCGAGCCAAGACGAAATGACCTTCAAACAGGCACTGGCGTTGATTGCAGAAGGCAATCACGCCGAGGCACTGCCGCTTTTGAAATCTGTGGAAGCCGCGCTGGGTGAAACTGGCGCTCATAAGCTGGCACTGGCAGAGTGTTATGTGGAAGCACAGCAATTCGACGAAGCAGAGGAGCTTCTCGGGAAAGTATTGATGCAAGATCAAGATGCACAATACAAAGCGCTGATGGCCAAAGTGGAACTACATAAGCAAGCAGCAGACACACCAGAGATTCGTGAGCTGCAAGCGGCATTTGAAGCAGATCCGGACAACAAAGATCTGGCCTTTGAACTGGCTATCCAATTTAGTCAGGTTAATCGTCAGGAAGAAGCGCTTGAGCTTTTGCTGGGCATTCTTCGCAAGGACATGAACTTTGGCGACGCTAAGAAGACCATGATGGACATTCTGGCAGCGCTGGGTCAAGGCAACGAAATTGCCAGCCGTTACCGCCGACAGTTATATTCGCTACTCTACTGATTTCCCATTTTAAAAAGCGCTCCGGCGCTTTTTTATTTCCCATCAGCCGAGGACAAAGCTTCGATGATTGGACAACAGGCGCTGTCGTTACCCGGGCAGGTACTCGCCAGTGATTTCAACGACTTTTTCATGGCCTGAAGTTCTTTTATTTTGTCGTCTATCTCTGCGATTTTCTCCAATGCCTTTTGCTTTACATCTGCGCTTCGACGGTTAGGATTTCGCGACATATCCAACAAGGTCTGGCACTCTTCCAAACTAAAGCCCACCAAGCGCGAACGACGGATCATTTGCAACTCATTAATGTGCTTTTGACCATAAGCCCGATAGCCATTCTCCAGACGTGCAGGTTCACTAATGATCCCCTTTTGTTCGTAGAAACGAATCGTCTTTGGTGTCAGCCCTGTCGCCTTGGCAATTTCATTGATTTTCATGCCGCACTCCCCGTCTAAAACTCACGCTTGACCTTACAGTTGATGGAAGGTTTATTCTACGGAATTATGAACAGTCCATACCTGAGACTGCAAGTAAATTTATAGGTATCGAAATGACAGATACAGAACTGAACGCTCATGAGGAAGGCAAAGAAGCCGTCACACTTATCACGCTCCCCTTGTCAGGACTTAACTGCATGGGTTGTGCGCGTAAAGTGAAAAATGCCGTCGAGCCTATCGAAGGTGTGTCTGTAGTGGAAGCCGACAAGACCTCCCTAACGATTAATGCAGATGCGCCTTTAAGTGACGTCATCAATGCGGTTGAATCGCTGGGTTATCAGGCGGGAGAGATCACGGTACTTCCTTTGGCAGGGCTCAGCTGCGGGCGCTGTGTTGCCAAACTGAAAGCCGCTTTTGAAGCTTCACCAAAGGTTTTTCTTGCGGATGTGAGTAAGACCGAAGCTACCATCAACAGCGCACTGACACGGGAAGAATTAACAGCCATCGTCGATGCTACGGGTTATCAGGTTGCAGAAACCCAGAGCGAAATAACACACGTGGCTGAAATCACAGCAGCGCCAGAAGTTGCGCTCGATGATGCTCCGTCCGAACCGACGTTGAGTTCAAATTCAGCTTCCCTGCAATTTATTCTTTCCGGCATGACCTGCGCGAGCTGTGTGTCATCCGTAGAAGGCGCGATAAAAGGCGTAACCGGTGTAATGGCGGTCAACGTAAACTTGGCTGAGCGCACTGCGTTAGTGTCCGGAGAAGCCGACGCCGACGTCATCATCAAAGCGGTAGAAGCCGCAGGCTATGGCGCAGAAGTGAGTGAAAGCGAAGAGACTCGCCGTGAGCGTCAGGCAGCCATGCATGCCGCACAACTTGCAGAACACAAACGCAACACCTGGCTGTCTCTGGGCTTAGGTGCACCACTGATGGTATGGGGACTGCTCGGCGGTTCAATGACCATTGAAAGCACCACCAGCCAAATCGGCTGGGGCATCATTGGCCTTTTAACCTTTGCACTTTTATGTACCGCGGGTAAACATTTCTTCGTAAATGCCATAAAAGCGGCACGCCATCATCGCGCGACCATGGATACCTTAGTCGCTTTGGGTACGGGTTCTGCTTGGCTTTACTCTGTTGCCGTGGTATTTGCGCCAGACCTTTTCCCTGTACAAGCACGTCATGTGTACTTCGAAGCCACAGCCATGATTCTGGGGTTGGTGACACTTGGTCATGCTATTGAAGCCAAAGCACGTGCATCGACATCTAAAGCGCTTGATCGCTTACTCGACCTGCAACCACCAACTGCGCTGCTTGTCGAAAACGGGCTGGAGCGAGAGGTCCCTCTGGCCGTCGTGCAAGCAGGCATGATGCTCAGGGTGAAACCCGGCTCAAAAATTCCGGTTGATGGTGTGGTTCAAGACGGCGAGAGCTTTGTCGATGAATCCATGCTGACTGGCGAGCCGCTTGCCGTTCGCAAAACCGCAGGGGAAAGGCTGCATGCCGGTACCGTGAACCAAAACGGTAGTCTGCTGTTTAAAGCCACCGGTATCGGTAGCGACACCATGCTGTCACGCATTATTCAGTTGGTTCGTCAGGCACAAAGCAGCAAACCGGCGCTGGCACGTATGGCGGATTCTATCTCGGCGATATTTGTTCCAACGGTTATGATCATTGCCATTCTGACAGCGCTTGGGTGGTACAACTTTGGTCCAGATCCGAAGCTCAGCTTTATGCTGGTCACCGCGACAACTGTGCTGATTATCGCCTGTCCTTGTGCGCTTGGTTTGGCAACGCCAATGTCTGTCACAACTGGCGTTGGTCGTGCGGCTGAACTTGGGGTGCTCATTCGTGATGCAGAGGCACTGCAACATGCAGCCTCTGTGGACACTGTGGTATTGGATAAAACCGGCACATTGACCGAAGGCAAGCCGCAAGTGACATCGATAATCAGCCTTGCACTGCCAGAGGAGGAGTTACTACGTATCGCTGCAAGCCTTGAGCAAGGCTCTGAGCACCCACTGGCAAAAGCAGTGCTGGATGCAGCAAAAGGTAAAAACATCGCCCTTGCATCAGTATCGAACTTTGAAGGTATTCCAGGAAAAGGTCTGAGTGCCAACATTGATGGCGACATTTATTTTCTGGGTAACGCCCGCTTGATGGCTGAAAAAGGCATTGCGGTGGAAGACGGCCAAGCTGCCGCCAAGCAACAAGCCGAACGCGGGGAAACCGCTGTGTATCTGGCAACAAGCACTGAGCTTCTTGGTCTTATTGGCATCAGCGACCCATTGCGTTCAGATTCTGCCAGCGCCGTAAAACGTCTGAAAGCTTTGGGCTATCAGGTGGTGATGCTCACCGGTGATCATCCTGATACGGCCAATGCCATTGCCAAACTGGCCGGGATTGAGAATGTGATTGCGGGGGTTTTGCCAGACGGTAAAGCGGATGTCGTCACTCGCCTTCAGAGCGAAGGCAAGAAAGTCGCCATGATTGGTGATGGCATCAATGATGCGCCAGCACTGGCCAAAGCTGAAGTTGGGATTGCCATTGGTAGTGGCAGCGATGTAGCTATTGAAAGTGCACAGATGACATTGATGCGTCACTCAATAGATGCAGCCACTGATGGGCTAACACTTTCCAAAGCAACCCTTCGTAATATGAAGGAAAATCTCTTTGGTGCATTTGTTTACAATTCTCTGGGTATTCCGATTGCTGCGGGTGTGTTATATCCCCTCACCGGCGCACTGCTAAGCCCAGTTGTTGCCGGCGCGGCCATGGCTTTATCGTCGATTACCGTCGTGAGTAATGCCAACCGACTGCGCTGGTTTAAGCCCCCCAAAGGAGGAAACCATGCTGGTTAATTTCATTGGATTGGGACTGATCGGAGCCATCATCTGGTGGTTCTGGCTGGCGGAAAAGAAAAATTAAACGCCGTCTAAATTAACGCTGTTTGCGACTACGCAACAGGCATTCGCCCCGGGTTAGTTTCATCGCCCGGGGATAACATCGAGGAGAAAATGATGAAATCTAAACTTGCTGCACTGTCGTTTGCGCTGCTATCCACCAGCGTGTTTGCTGCTTCTGGTGTGACTTACAAATCTCCATATTGCGGTTGCTGTAAAGAGTGGGTTAAGCACATGGAAGACAACGGCTTTGAGATGAAGTCTGAAGATCATGTGAACATGAACCCAATTAAGATGAAGCTTGGTATCAAGCCTGAGCTCGCTTCGTGCCACACCACTGTTATCGACGGTTACCTGTTTGAAGGGCACATCCCAGCTAGCGACGTAAAAGCCTTCCTAGAGCAAAAACCAAAACTGGCCGGTCTTGCTGTACCTGGCATGCCAGTTGGTTCACCGGGCATGGAATATGGCGACCAAAAAGACCCATATGATGTCGTTGGCTTCTCGAAAAGCGGTATGACTGTCGTCTTTAATAGCCACAACAAAGACTGACAATTGCTGGTGAAGCCTCCATACTGGACTTTCAACAGTATGGAGGCTTCATGTACCGCATTACTACCCTGTTTTTCTCGCTGCTTTTTAGCACGTTATCTATCGCCGACCCTCAAGTCTGGCAGGCGCAAAAAGGCGACCTTTCCTTTACCATCATGGGCTCTGTGCACGCTGGCAAGCCAGAGTTCTATCCTCTTCCCGATGTCATGGTAAGTAGATTCGAATCTGCCGATGGTCTTATCGTAGAAGCCGATATCATTAACGATAAATCTATTTCCATTCCCAAAGGAAAACCTTCTGCCTCGTATCTGACAGACGCCCAGAAAGAGACGCTTGAGCAAATCGCAGCAGAGACGGGTACACCATCAAACGTGCTGCTTAATCTTCCTCCCTGGCAAGCAGCCATGGCACTCCAGCTATACCAAATCAACAAGTTGGAACTCCAACAACTGCTGGGCATTGACCTTTATTTCCTCTCTCGCAGCCAGAAGCATTCTGTACCAGTGATCCCACTGGAAACCGTACAACAGCAAGTCGACCTACTGGCCAATGCAGATAAGGATGGTTTGGAGCTACTGACAGACACTCTGGATTACTGGGAACTCTCCAAAGAGTTTATGCCCTGTCTGATTGATGCCTGGCAGTATGGTGACGGTGCGAAAATGGAAGAAATGGTAACGGTCATGAGCGGCGCAGGAGAGTTCGAACGTCAACTGATTGATGAACGCAACCACAACTGGCTGGAAGCTCTCACTGACAGATCGCGTTTTAAAAAAGGAAGTTACGTGATGGTTGTCGGTGCATTGCACCTTTATGGCAAAGAAGGTGTGCTGACGCTGCTGGAAAAAGCCGGTTTCGACGTAAAACTCTTAACGAAGGGTGAAAAGGTTGATTGCGAAATCCCGGCGATTCCATGAGCGGCTAGATCAGCCGCTCACCAGTACCTGAGTCACAATCATTGAGACCAGAAACAACAGAATAAACCAGATGACAATAGACTTTCTCATACCCTTTTCCTTACTGCGGTAAAGCCAGAATCTCGGGGGGTAGTTTACCGCAAACTGGAGATGGTACAGAGTGCGGATAGGTGTTTGTTACAATTGCCACGTCAACAAAGGGAAAATAGCCTTAGTTGCTACAACATTTCCTGGATGATTCAAAATGGTCAAAACGAAAAAGCCCCGCATTGCTGCGAGGCTTCGAAGAGTGGTCGGTGAAGAGGGATTCGAACCCCCGACCCTCTGGTCCCAAACCAGATGCGCTACCAAACTGCGCTATTCACCGAATATATGTTTTGTATCTTGAGATTCCCTTATTAGAGGGTGACCCTCTGGTCCGCTATTCTCAAGAGCCGGATGCGCTACCAAACTGCGCTATTCACCGACAATATTGCTCAAGCTTATCGCTCAAGTCTTGAAGAGTGGTCGGTGAAGAGGGATTCGAACCCCCGACCCTCTGGTCCCAAACCAGATGCGCTACCAAACTGCGCTATTCACCGAACATGTGTTTTTGCGTCTTGAGATTCCGTTATAAGAGGGTGACCCTCTGGTCCGCTATTCTCAAGAGCCGGATGCGCCATCAAACTGCGCTATTCACCGACGATATTACTCAAGCGTATTGCTCAAGATTTGAAAGAGTGGTCGGTGAAGAGGGATTCGAACCCCCGACCCTCTGGTCCCAAACCAGATGCGCTACCAAACTGCGCTATTCACCGAACATATGTTTTGTATCTTGAGATTACGTTATTAGAGGGTGACCCTCTGGTCAGCTATTCTCAAGAGCCGGATGCGCAATCAAACTGCGCTATTCACCGACAATGCTGATTCGCTATGCGTCTCAGAGGTTGGTTATATTACTCATCCACGCTTAAGACACAAGTGTTTTATCAGGATTTTTGCGTGGTACGAACCGTTCGCTCAAACGATCACCAATCCAGAATAAATTGCGACAACACACACACTTGAATTGTCACGTGCCACTAACACGAGCTTCACTTGATCTGGATCATCGTTGATTCTTTCACCAATTGGCAACCTAGTCTTAACGTTCACAGACATAGGAAATACAAAAATGGAATTCTGGTTAGACCTACTTTTCGGCAACGCAATTGGCCTCTCCTCAATGATCGTCATTTTTGTTGCCTTAGGCATGATTAGCTTCATGGCAGGGTTCTTTGTCTACAAGGCGATGAAAGAGCCAGGAACACAATAATTCCCTTAAACCAGTTAAATGTAGACTTGGTTGCTTACGCCGAAGGCAGCAACGCACTTCGGCTTCTTTTTATTCATAACGCGAAGCAGCACTCGTTGCTTCGCGTTTTTTATTGCTCAATGTTGGTCGACAAACACCAAACTAGCGATTTCATTCATCATAATAATCAGAGCATTAAATGCCACTAACACTTCCTACGAGACCTCCGAATTGTTTGCCGTTATACTCAAACCATGCTCCAACAACCCGTAACGACTATGAACGGCAACAACGAGTTCGACTTATTTCGGGAGATGATGGCAGATGTCGCGCCTATCAAGCACGATACGGTCGATAACTCCCAACAATCACATAAACCGACTGAAGCTCAGCTGGCACGTCAGCTTGCAGCTCAAAGCCTCTCTGAGGGTGATCCTGAGTATCTTTCCATTGATTACGCCAAGATGCTCAAGCCTGACGATATCGTGGCTTTCAAGCGCGCTGGTGTTCAGGATGGCGTATTTCGAAAACTCCGTCTGGGTAAATATGACATTCATGCCCGACTGGACCTGCACAAATACACCCTGAAAGATGCCAGAGATGAAATCCTGCGCTTTCTGAAACAATGCCAACGCATGGACATTCGCTCGGTGATCATTGTGCACGGAAAAGGCGAACGCTCAAACCCTCCCGCCATGATGAAAAGCTATGTCTGCCAGTGGCTGGAACAGATCACTGACGTGCAATGCTTCCACTCCGCCCAGCGTCATCAAGGTGGTACCGGCGCAGTCTATGTGATGATTAAAAAGAGTCAGGAAAAGAAACTGGAGACGCGGGAGCGACACCTTAACCGTCGGAGTTAATATTCTATCTCATCAACGAAAACAGGAGCCGATGGCTCCTGTTTTTTATCTCACCGATACCTATAGGGTGACAACAACCCGAACCGCAAGGCCTATCAACACGATGCCGCACAGGCGATCAATCAGCACGGCTTTTTGCTTCAGTTTTTCCAGCATACGTGGAGAGGAAAGCACCAATGTCACTATGGTGTACCAAAGGCCATCAATCACAAAAGGGGTCAGCACAATCACTGCACGGCTGAACGTATCTGTGCCAATCGCTACAAACTGACTGAACAATGCGAGAAAGAAAAGTGCTAGCTTGGGGTTAAGAACTGAAATCATGGCACCATCGCGCGCTGCTTCCCACAAAGTGGTTTTCTCGCCTTTTTCCAGCTTGGCTGCCACACCACCTTTAGCACGCAGGGATTTAATACCAAGCCAAGCGAGATACGCGGCACCCGCATAGGCGATAGCAGTAAAAAGCGTTGGAGACTCTTTGAGGATAACAGCCAGACCAAGGAGGGTTAACAGGGCGTAGAAGCCAACACCTAATGCATGTGACCACGCAGCAACAATGCCATGTAAACGACCACCAGCCAGGCTGTGTCGCATCATCACCACGAGACTAGGCCCAGGGGAAACTGCCCCCAAAATACACACCAGTGCCAGACCCAGCCATACGGAAATTGTCACTTAGCGCCTCCTTTCACGCCCATCAGGCTATTTAAACGAATGATCTGTTCATTCGTCAGTTCAATCATACAGTTGAGGTATCCCTGCCCACTGCCAGAGCCGGAGGCATAACTTGCCTCTACCATTTTGCACTGGTTTTCGCGCCAGTACTGGAACCCTTCCATTGCGCTCGTGATCATAGGTAGCGCATCAGATGCCGATGATACTTCATCCAGCTTCGTAAAATGTGCTCTGAGCGCAGTTTCGGTTTTATTCAATGCGTCCTGTGCCACCTTCCAGTGATTATCCAGACAGGCCGTGACTTCAACGTGCGTTTCAGAAGCTTTGTAGCATGCCATCAATGCAGAGTGCTCTTTCCCTGCAAAGGCCGTCAGAGGTAAACCCAACAAAATGAATACCCACCAACTCTTGTGCATGAACTACCCCTCCTTGCCGATCGCGGCAAATTTTCCTTGTGTCAGTGAGAGTAAATCTGAGGGAGAAAGTTCAATTTCAAGGCCACGTTTGCCCGCGCTGACGTAAATGGTTTCAAAGGCTTGAGCCGTATCATCCAAAAGGGTCGGTAAACGCCTTTTTTGACCTAGCGGACTGATGCCGCCGACCACATAGCCAGTGGTCTTTTCGGCAATGGCCGGATTCGCCATTTCTGCTTTTTTCGCACCCGCAGCTTTCGCCGCTGCTTTTAAGTCCAACTGGCCGGAAACCGGCACAATGGCTACAGCCAGCTTTTTCGGGTCACCGTTCATTGCAAACAGCAGGGTTTTAAAGACCCGCGCTGGGTCCTGCCCCATCACACTTGCTGCTTCCAACCCGAAGTTGGTGTTGTTCGGATCATGATCGTAACTGTGAACATGAAAATGAATGCCCGATTTTTCCGCCAGTGTAATTGCCGGTGTCATATCCTTTCTCTCTGTGTTTGCTTAGACTGAAAACCTTGCTGAATTCAGGGCTGCTATCCCGCTGATAATGACATAAAAAAAGGCACTGTCACCAGTGCCTTTTTGTCTCTGACGCGAGGTTTCTCGCCCGGAGAGGATGTGTTTACTTGTAAGTAATTTCGCCGTTTGGCGCGTACTTGTTCACATCGATTGGAGAGTTCTTCTCCAGGTAGTCTTTCAGCACTTCTGCATCCACAAAACCGGTGTTCACATTACCTGGGTGGCCAGTCAGTTTCGGATAGCCATCACCGCCAGCTGCGTTGTAGCTAGGCACGGTAAAGCGGTAAGTTTTGTTTGCGTCCAGCGGTTCACCGCCGATCACAACGTCACTCACACCATCAGGTGACACCGTCATTGAGATACCGTAGAACTGCGCGTAAGCACCTGAGTCAACTGGCTTGGTTGCCACTTCGTTCAGGTAATCCAGCACTTCTGCACCGCTCATGTCGGTGTAAGTCACCATGTTCGCAAATGGCTGAACGGTCAGCACATCTTTGTAGGTCACATCACCTTCTTCGATTGACGCACGCACACCACCGGAGTTCATTACCGAGAAGTCTGCTTTCGCACGGTCTTTGTGTGCTGCAGCAATCAGACGGCCAAGATTAGTTTGCTGGAAGCGAACCACGTTACGTTCACCCTGCAGATGACCATTGGTTTCTGCAATTTTCACGTTCAGCTGTTCCTGACCTTTCTCCTGATAAGGTTTCAGGAAGTCATACAACGCTTTATCTTTTGGAATTTCATTCTGGATGAAGACACGTTTCTTCTCACCGTTCACCTTGATTTTCTTCTTCAGGTTCACAGGGATCAGGTCGTAAGACACCAGGTTCAGTTCGCCGTTACGGAATTCAAAGTCCGCTTTACCCACGTACTTGCCCCACTCATGCGCCTGAACAATCCAGGTACCGTTTTGGTTGTCTGGCTTACACTCGTCGCCCGGCTTGAACGACTTGTTGTACATGTTCGGGCCTTCCATACAGACAGGCTCTTGCGAGTGACCACCCACAATCATGTCCAGCGAACCTTCGTTAAGGTAGCGAGCCAGAGCCACATCGCCTGGTGCATTGATGCCACGCTTGCCATCTTCATAGTGGCCCATGTGCGTCGCTGCAATGATGATGTCAGGGTTTTCAGTTTCTTCCAGCTCAGCAATCAGTTTTTTCGCTTCTTCTTTTGGATCGCGGAAGTCCAGCTCACCGATAAACTCAGGGTTACCAATTTTCGCAGTGTCTTCTGTTGTCAGACCGATTACTGCGATACGCAGACCGTTGCGCTCAAAGATTTGGTAAGCCTGATACTTACGCTCGCCAGTGGCTTTGTCGTAGATGTTTGCCGACAGCATTGGGAAGTCAGCCCATTCCATTTGCTGGTCAAGCACTTCAAGTGGATTGTCGAATTCGTGGTTACCCAGTGCCATCGCGTCATAACCGATCATGGTCATGCCTTTGAAGTCTGGTTCTGCATCTTGCAGATCAGACTCTGGAACACCAGTGTTGATGTCACCGCCAGATAGTAGCAGCACAGCTGCACCGTTCGCTTCTGCTTCATCACGCAGGTTATCGATCAGCGTTTTACGTGCCGCCATACCGTATTCGCCGTGGCGGTTATGCCAGAAGCGACCATGGTTGTCGTTAGTGTGGAGAATGGTCACTTTGTAAGTGGTATCTGGTTGCCAACCCGGTACAACTTCCGTTGTTTCGCTCGTGGTTGAACAGCCTGCCAACGTGGCAAGCAGAGCAGCACTGATCGCTGCTTTTAGAGAGAGGCGTTCCTTCATGGTGATACCTATTTTCTATTCGACAGCGCGAAAGTCACGGCTTTGGCTATGTCGAGGGTTTAACCTAAACTACTTTCAATTTCACGAAGTAGTCTAAATAGTTAAACTGGGTATCACATATAACTTTCAAGAAAATGCCGCGGAGATCACTTAAAAACACCTCAACTGCGGCTAAATACACCGCAATTGAAGCGCTTACATCACCTATCTAGACAAGTGTTGTCCTTTACTTCGAGCAATGGCAAAAGCTGCTGATACAGCAAGCAAGAAGCAGTAATACGATTGGCCCACCACGCTGAGAGGTGAGAGTCCGAAGATCGACCCAAGTAATAACGCCTGCGCACCGTAAGGCAAAATGCCCTGAATCACACAAGAGAAGATATCCAGTAAGCTGGCACTGCGTTTTGGTGCCACATCATGCTGGGTAGCCAGCTCTTTTGCTACGCCACCAGCCACGATAATGGCAACAGTGTTGTTGGCAGTACAGAGGTTAGTCATGCTGACCAGCGCAGCAATACCCGCTTCACTTGCACGAGGAGAGCCTTTCTCAGTCTCTTTGTCCGCACGGGACAGGATCAGTTTGCTCAGTTTATCTGTTACGAACGCCAAGCCGCCCTGCTGACGCATCAGCTCGGCCAAACCACCAATCAGCAGCGACAACAGGAAGATCTCCTGCATGTTGCCAAAGCCTTTGTAGATGTCCTGACTGAATGCCATTACGCTGTAATCTGCCGTCTGTGCCATACCGACAATACCCGCAAACAGGATGCCGATGGTCAGTACAACAAACACATTCATGCCATAAACAGCCAACACAAGAATAGTCAGGTAAGGCAACACTGCCAGCCAGTCGATTTCACCGGCAACCGGTGCTTGGGTCACTTCATTGGCAAAGAAGAAAATCACCAGCGCCACCAGAGCTGCAGGTACCGCAATTTTCACGTTCTCACGGAACTTGTCTTTCATGTGACAGCCCTGAGAGCGTGTCGCCGCTATGGTGGTGTCTGAGATAATAGAAAGGTTGTCACCAAACATCGCACCGCTCAGCACTACACCTGCCATCAGAGCCGCATCGATACCTGTCGTGTCAGCAATGCCCAAAGCCACAGGGGCAACCGCAGCGATGGTACCCATTGAGGTCCCCATTGCTGTTGCGATAAATGCAGAAATCAAAAACAGGCCCGGCAGAATAAAGCTGGAAGGAAGAATGGCCAGACCTAAGTTGACGGTAGCATCCACACCGCCAGTTGCTTTTGCTACCGCAGAGAAAGCCCCCGCCAGTAAGTAAATCAGACACATCGCGGTAATGTCGCGATGGGAAACACCTTCAATAAACTGACCAATTGCACCGTTGAGCTTTTCTTTGCTCATTAGCACGGCCAACATGATGGCAGGTAACACCGCTATCGGTGCCGGAAGTTGGTAAAAGGCGAAATCGACATTCTGGGTCGAGAAATAAATGCCCGTGCCTATAAACAGGCACAGGAAAAGCCCAAAGGGCAAAAGTGCTAACGCCGAGGGCGCGATATTGGTTTGCTTCTGTGTCATGTTGTGTTGCATATTTTTTGTGAAGTGAAACGCAGGGTAATCCCAAAGCGATAGGGCGTCAACATATAGACGTCTAAACGTCCAAGCTAATTTGTAACAGGCGAAAATACTCTTCTGTGAGCTACCCATCCAGTGCCGCTTTTCCTGTTTATTTTTCCCTCCAAAATCATCGCTGAAGCAAACTCACATTTTCTTAGCTTAAGACAGTAAAAAACTGCGCATTTCCCCTAAAGCAACCTCTCGTCAGGCCGATACGGAATGTTGTGCGAAAAATAAAAAATCTCAGCACAACCCACCTCTATTTTATAAAGAGTTCGATGCAAGGAATGTAACATGACGCTGACTCTCAAGCAGAAGCTGATAGGCACCTGCCTTGTCGCCGTAGTGGCGATGGCAACAATCCTGTCTTTCTTAGCTGCTAACCAATTATCTACCCAGACTCAACAAGGCTTAGAAAACCGCGTAGAAAGTATGTCTCAAGTCGCCCGTGTCGGCTTTGCCAACTGGCTGGAAGCTCATGATGTGGCAATGGAAGGCTATGTGGAAACCCTACCTCACGACGACGAAATCAATGCACTGGCCATGCTTCAGGTTTCTGGTGACTTTGCGATGACTTTCTTCGCAGAAACCAATGGTTCTTTGGCGCTCGCTAACGGTGCCAGCGTTGATATCGATCCACGTCAGCGTCCTTGGTACATCGAAGCAGTGCGTGAGAACAAAACAATCTGTACCGCCCCGTATCGTGACGCCCTGACTGGCGAAACCATGGTGACGCTGGCAACTCCTGTCTATCAAAACGGGAAACTCAAAGGCGTGCTAGGTGGCGATATTAGCCTTCAAAAGATTGTCGGCGACCTGTCTCAGTTCAATTTTGGAAAAAATGCCTTTGGTATGCTGTTCGCAGCAGATGGCACCCTGATTGCTCATAACAATGCCTCACTGAACGGTAAACCGCTGACTCAGTATAACCCTGCACTAAACCAATCAGCGGTGCGCGAAGCTATGGCTGAGGGAAGCCTGCTGAACAGCTCTCTCAATGGCACGGAAAAGGCTTACTTCTTTACTGAGCTGCCGGAAGCCAACTGGATTATCGGTATTGAGGTGGATATGAGCACTGAGCTCTCCTCTCATAACTCGGCAGTCACAACCCTGGTCCTGACAAGCTTTGCTGTCACACTCTTCGTGCTGGCACTGTCAGCATGGTTGGTGAACGTGCTTTTCCGCGATCTCATCCGCGTATCTAAAGCCATGGAAGAGATTGCCAGCGGCGATGCAGACCTCACCCAGCGCCTGACACCACACAGCAACGATGAAGTCGGCCAACTGGCGCACAACTTCAACACCTTCGTTGCCAACATGCACACCATGGTGACGCACCTGAAGAGTGTCGGTGAATCGCTCTCTGAGCAGGCAACCCACGCCGCCGAGCAAGCAAGTATCCGCAGCACCCGCATCCGCGGTCAGCAGGATGAGATCAATATGGTGGCAACGGCGATTAACCAAATGGCCGCGGCAACCCAAGAGATCGCAGGCAGCGCAGAAAACACCGCTGAGCTTTCCAAGCAAGCTGTAGGCTGCTCAGAGGAAGGCGCCACTCAGGTGAACCAAAGCCAGCAATCCATCGGTAACCTGTCTACGGAAGTGGAATCTGCCACCAGCGTGATAGCGGAGCTGGACTCCCACACTCAGAGCATCAACTCTATTCTTTCCACCATTCAGGATATTGCCGAGCAAACCAACCTGCTGGCGCTGAATGCGGCGATTGAAGCAGCACGTGCCGGTGAACAAGGCCGAGGCTTTGCCGTGGTTGCCGACGAAGTCCGCGTATTGAGCCAACGTACACACAACTCGACCCGCGAAATCCAGGCGACGATTGAAACGCTGCAAAACACCACCCAGTCAGCAGTGAAAATCATGGAAGACAGCCGTCATTTGGCGACCACCAGCGTGGAAGACGCAAACTTTGCGACCAACAGCCTCTCGCAAATCACGACTTCAGTATCGACAATCAGCGACATGGCGACCCAGATTGCCTCTGCCGCTGAAGAGCAGTCTTTGGTGACGGCAGAAATCACCCGCAACACGGAAGCTGTGCGCAATGCATCGGATGAGTTGGCTCACGAAGCCAATCATGCAACAGAGCAAGCGACGGCGCTATCGAGCCTCTCTCGACAGCTCAATGATGAACTGGCCAGATTCAGGTTATAACGTTCGGACACTCAATCGCAGACACGAAAAAGCCGGCGCATGCGCCGGCTTACTTTTGTCTTTCGAACAATCAATCATTAACGGATGTCCAAATCCTCGAGGCTTTTCACCAGATCGTCCAGTGCTTTCATTTGCTTAAGGAATGGCTCCAGCTTGTCCAAAGGCAGCGCTGAAGGGCCATCACAACGTGCGTTGTCTGGATCCGGGTGCGCTTCAATGAACAGGCCCGCAATCTTGGTACCCAGACCAGCGCGCGCCAAATCAACGGTTTGCTCACGACGACCGCCGGATGCAGCGCCCAGTGGATCACGGCATTGCAGCGAGTGAGTCACGTCAAAGATGATTGGGCTGCCATTGCTCGCCTTCTTCATCACGTCGAAGCCCAGCATGTCGACGACCAGATTATCATAACCCATGCATGAGCCGCGCTCACACAGGATGATGTTTTCGTTGCCACACTCAGCGAACTTATCAACGATGTTGCCCACCTGACCTGGACTCATGAACTGAGGCTTCTTCACGTTGATCACTGCGCCGGTTTTCGCCATTGCTTCAACCAAGTCAGTTTGGCGAGCAAGGAACGCTGGAAGCTGGATAACGTCAACCACTTCAGACACTGGCTGCGCCTGCGCTTCCGTATGAACGTCAGTGATGATTTTCACGCCGAAAGTGTCTTTCAGTTCCTGGAAAATCTTCATGCCTTCTTCCAGACCTGGGCCACGGTAAGAATGCACAGAAGAGCGGTTTGCTTTGTCAAAAGACGCCTTAAACACGTATGGAATGCCCAGCTTCTGGGTCACTTCTACATAGTGCTCACAGATCTGCATCGCCAGATCGCGAGATTCCAACACATTCATCCCGGCAAAAAGAACAAATGGCTTGTCGTTAGCAACTTGAATATCGCCAATCTGAACCGTTTTTTGTGTTGTCATGGTGACTTCCTGATTAGTGGAAAATAGGAGCTTCTGCAGTCAACACTTTGACCTGCAGTTTCAGGAGCTCAGCCGCCGGATCATCCGGGCACTGAGCGATAAAGTATTCATAGTCTTCCGCGGCAACCCAGTCACATTTCAATTGCTGGAAAATATAGCCACGGTCGCGGATTTCATAAGGATCATCCGGACTGAATGTCAGCGCAAGTTCGCTGCAGCGAAGTGCCATGGCGTAGTTTTCTTCACGAAGCAGTGCACTTTTGATCACCGCCAGCCAGCGGCCAATCAATGTAGGGTTGTCTGAAACCTCAAGGTGTTCTTCTTCAAGCTGAGCCGTTGGGCCTTCTTTGCCCACCAGCCAGCCTCGTAATACGCGTTCAGACAAAAACTCGCCATCAAACGGGTTGACGTATTGCGACTCGCGGTGGAACCAATCTACTTTCAGAACAAGTTGAGTCGGAAAGCCGACTGGCTCAACCGGTAAATCTAGGCGATCTGCGAAAAACAGGAAGATAGCGCCCAGACTCACAGGAATGCCTTTACGACGCTCCAGCACTTTATCTACAAAAGCATTTTCAGACGAAAAGTACTGTTCGAAATCGCCTTTGAAGCCCCATTCTTTGTAGAACAGACGCAGCAGACCTTCCAATCGCAATTCGTCGTTAGCTTCTCCAGCCAATAAATGTTCAGCGTCCTTTGCCAGCCGTTCGAGCTCTGCCCGAACCCAATGCATGGATGTCGCCGGATCAATAGCAGCATTCAGTGCAAGCGCACCTTCTACCAAGGTCAGCTCATCTAATTCCTGGTCAGTAAAACCGATCATTTTTACCCCAACAGCTGTGGTGTTTTGGTGATAGCCAAATTAGCGGCGGCAAATACCCAACCTAAAGCACCAAAGAAAGCAAAGAGTCGGAACATAGTTCCCTGACTGTATTTCATGGCAACAAAGCCAAGAGCGATGTATGCCAGAACACAGGTTAGTTTTTCAGTCATCCACATCCCTTGAGGTGTGAACGGATAGAAACCGGTGACAAAAATCAGTGCCACACCAGTTCCTAGCAAAATGGTATCAATCACGTGAGGGACGACCTTCACCCATTTCTTCTCAAGCATTTTGCTGTCCATCATGCGCCATGCAAAACGGATGATAAACAGGATCACGCTCAGGGCGATAAACATCAGGTGAGTATGCTTCAATGCAACGTACATAATTCCGTAGGTCTCTCTTTTTGATTTATTGTTTTGGGTTTTAGCGAATAAAACGCCCTAAGGTAACACGATCCAGCCCAGCATAATCGTGCTGCGTCTCAACATCGCTGAATCCTGCATCAGAAAAAATCGTGCGAACCGCCTCGCCCTGATCGTAACCATGCTCGATAAGCAGCCAGCCATTATCTGTCAAATACTCAGGACTATGCTGACAGATGATACGGATATCCGCTAAACCGTGGTCATCCGCAATCAATGCAGACTTTGGCTCAAAGCGAACGTCACCTTGCGAAAGGTGCGGATCTTCCGGATCAATATACGGAGGGTTGCTGACAATCATGGTAAAACGATGTTCAGGTACATTGCCAAACCAGCTGCTTTGCATAAATTGGGCATTGTTGATGCCGTTTTCAAGCTTGTTGCGTTCAGCCAGTGCAACCGCCTCATCACGAAGGTCGACGCCAGTCACAGCCATATCGTTGCGCTCGCTGGCAATCGCCAACGCAATCGCGCCCGTACCTGTGCCCAAATCCAACACAGAGCCCTCACCTTGTGGCAAACGCTCCAATGCCAGCTCTACCAACCTTTCGGTATCCGGTCTTGGGATCAGGGTGCTGGGTTCCACGTTCAGGCGTAGCGACCAGAAATCACGGTACCCGATAATGTAAGCAACGGGCTCGCCGACTTTGCGACGCTCAAGCAGTGCGTTAAACGCGGCTTCCTCTTCGTCGCTCAGCGCTTTGTCTGACCAGGTGTAGATATAGCTGCTTGGCTTATCGAGCACGTGACAAAGCAGCACAGAGGCATCAATGCGCGGAGAGGGGCTTTGATGCTCTGCTAACAAAAGCGCTGCATCACGCAGCGCATTTTCAATGCTGATTGGCATTAGTGTTGCTCAGCCAGCGCCGCCAGTTGGTCTGCCTGGAACTCTTGGATGATTGGCTGGATCAGTGAATCCAGATCGCCTTCCATCACTTCGTCCAAACGGTAAACCGTCAGGTTGATACGGTGGTCAGACACTCGGCCTTGCGGGTAGTTGTAGGTACGGATACGGTCTGAACGGTCACCGGAACCCAGCAGATTACGGCGGGTACTTGCCTGTTCCGCTGCACGTTTTTCTTCTTCTGCTTTGATCAAACGTGCCGCCAGAACAGCCATCGCTTTAGCTTTGTTCTTGTGCTGTGAACGCTCGTCCTGACATTCCACTACGGTGCCCGTTGGCAAGTGGGTAATACGGATTGCCGAGTCAGTGGTGTTAACGTGCTGACCACCCGCTCCTGATGAACGGAAGGTATCAATTTTCAGATCAGCCGGATTAATTTCCGGGATTTCTGCTTCTGGAATTTCCGGCAGGATAGCAACAGTACACGCTGAGGTGTGAACACGGCCTTGAGATTCAGTAGCAGGGACACGCTGAACGCGGTGACCGCCTGACTCAAACTTCATCACACCGTAAGCGCCTTCACCGCTGACTTTGGCAATCATTTCTTTGTAACCGCCATGCTCACCGTGGTTGGCGTTAACCACTTCAACACGCCAGCCTTTCTTCTCAGCAAAGCGGCTGTAGCTACGGAACAAGTCACCGGCAAAAATTGCTGCTTCATCACCGCCCGCACCCGCGCGGATCTCAAGGAAGCAGTTACGCTCATCGTTAGGATCTTTTGGCAGCAACAGTACCTGAAGCTCATCGCTCAGGCGTTCAATTTCCGCCTTTGCTGCTTTCACTTCTTCCTGCGCCATTTCGCGCATTTCAGGATCGTCTTCGTTCGCCATTTCCTGCGCTGCTTCCAGATCTTCTTCCGCTTGTTTGTAGGAAGTGAAGCATTTGGTCACTTCTTCAAGCTGGCTGTATTCTTTCGACAGTGAACGGAAACGGTCCTGATCGGAGATAACACCCGGATCGCCAAGCAGATGTTGCACTTCTTCATAACGCTCACTGAGTGCTTCCAGTTTCGCGATAATCGATGATTTCATAGTGGGTCTTTAAACTATTTTAGGGGATCCAGACCTAAGCTCTGACGTAGCGTTTCCAGTGTACGCTCGTCGCCATTTCTGGCAGCTTCCTGCATGGCCTGAGTAGGGGCATGGATCAGTTTATTGGTTAATTTATTGCTCAGCTCGGCGACCACTTTCTGTGGGTCGGCGCCACTGGCGAGGGCTTGTAAGCTCTTGCTAAGCAATTCATCTTTCAGTGCTTCCGAATGAGCACGGTATTGTTTGATGCTGTCCACCGCTCCGCGGGAACGCATCCATGTCATAAAGCCTTCGCTTTCTTCATCAACAATCGCTTCAGCCTGAATCGCGGCCGCTTTTCGCTGCTCACGGTTGCGCTCAACAATCGAATGTAAATCGTCGACGGTGTACAGGTAAGCATCGTTCAGCTCACCCACTTCTTCTTCAATATCACGCGGCACGGCAATATCAATCAACAGCATTGGCTGATGACGACGCGCTTTGATCGCTTTTTCCACCATGCCTTTACCGATGATTGGCAATGGCGCAGCCGTTGAGCTGATCACGATATCCGCTTTGTGCATGTGCTCTGGAATCTCTTCCAGAGAAATAATTTCCGCACCAAACGCCTCAGCGAACGGTTTAGCGCGCTCACGAGTGCGGTTAGCAACAATAATGTTCTTACAGTCGTGTTCGAAAAGATGCTTGGCAACCAACTCGATGGTTTCACCTGCTCCCACCAGCAATGCGGTAGAGGTTTCGAGCGACTCGAAAATCTGACGCGCTAGCGAACAGGCTGCAAAAGCCACTGATACGGCATTGCCACCGATATCTGTTTCGGTGCGAACGCGTTTAGCCACGGTAAAGGTTTTGTGGAACAAACGCTCCAGCGAACCATTAATTGAGTTTTGCTCAACAGATTCTGCGTAAGCCTGTTTAACCTGCCCCAAAATCTGAGGTTCACCCAATACCAGCGAATCAAGGCCACTCGCTACTCGCATTAAATGCTGCGCCGCTGCTTGGTCATGGTGGGTATAAAGGCAAGGAAGCAGTGCTTCGCTGTCGAGTTGATGGAAGTCCTGAAGCCAGTCCACGACGACACCCGGGCTTGGCTGCTCGACTTCACAATAGATTTCAGTGCGGTTGCAGGTAGACACAATCACCCCACTCTGCACTACCTGCTTTTCTTTCAGCTGGTGCAATGCATCGCGAAGTTGTTGCGGAGAAAAAGCGACTTTCTCACGCAGGTCGACCGCAGCGGTCTTGTGATTGATTCCGAGAACTAACAAGCTCATTAAGCAGGTTTACCGACAGCACCAGATGAAATCCGAGCCGTGGATTTTACTTTATGGGCCCGTCGAATAAAAGATAACATTAGCTCCCTCTCCTCGCTATCAAGCAGAAGTGTGACTTTTCCGCTTTCGTAACAACATATTCGTCCATTTTTTCAACAAGTAACAAATTGCATTATGTGGCTTTGTCCAAGCGGTGTGATATCTACATCGTATTGGAGAGATTTTTACCTCTGCCACAGATATAATCAGACCACTTCTTTCTCGACAGAGAAAACCGAAAACGGAGTTTGCCTATGTTCAGACGTCATCGCGTCTTGGTTGTATTTTTCCTCGCCCTATTGGGATTGACCGGATGTTCCACCCAACCTATTCCACAAACCGAGTGGCAAACTCACCAAAAAGCATTGGCAGACATTACTGACTTCACGGCTAAAGGCAAAGTCGCGCTGATTAGCCCGGAACAACGCGTTTCCGCCAATTTTGTCTGGGAGCAGAAAGATGACGAGCTTTCACTCCGTCTGACCAACTTCCTCGGTACTACGCTATTTAAGCTGGATGCCACCCCCGACATTGCGGTTTTGGTCGATGGCGACGGTGAACGTTATGTCGGTAGAAACGCCGCAAGTCTTTTAAAGCAACTGACTGGCATTGCCCTGCCCGTTGACGAGATGATGCAGTGGGTCAAAGGGCTGCCTGCAGAACAAAACGAATATACGCTTGGCGCAGATAACCGCCTGGCATTCCTGAGTGAAAACAAAGCCGATACCAATCAGGCTGGCTGGCAGTTGGAATACACTGGCTACGATGCTGATACCAACAACCTACTGCCATCAAAAATCAAAATGAATCAGCACCAGCAAAAAGTGAATCTGGTGATTTCTGAATGGGTTTTACCTCAATGACACAAACCACTTCAGTTTGGCCAGCACCGGCCAAACTTAACCTTTTCCTGTACATCACGGGTCAGCGCGATAATGGCTATCACGATCTGCAAACCCTTTTTCAGTTTCTAGATTACGGCGACACACTTTCCATTACCCCCAATAACAGTGGTGAAGTCACCCTATCACCAGAAATTGAAGGCGTCCCAGCCGAAGAAAATCTGATCTACCGCGCAGCGATGGCAATCAAAGAAAAAACCGGATGTACCTTGGGCGCGCACATTCACATCGAAAAAGAGTTGCCAATGGGCGGCGGTTTAGGTGGCGGCTCTTCCAACGCTGCCACCACATTAGTTGCACTCAATCACCTCTGGGAAGCCCAGCTTTCTGTTGATGAATTAGCCGATATGGGGCTGGCACTGGGTGCGGATGTCCCTGTATTTGTGCGCGGTACCACAGCGTTTGCAGAAGGGGTTGGAGAATTGCTCCAACCTGCCGAAGCAAAAGAGAAGTGGTACCTGGTAGCCAAGCCTGAGGTGAGCATTGCCACCGCAAAAATTTTTGGTCACCCCTCACTGACTCGCAATACACCAAAGCGCACACTAAATGCGCTGTTGGCGGCAAATTACGAAAACGATTGCGAAAAGATAGTCAGAGAGTTGTTTCCAGAGGTTGATAAGGCTATTTCGTGGCTGCTAGAATACGCGCCGTCGAGACTGACCGGGACCGGCGCCTGCGTTTTCGCAGAATTCGAAAACGAAGAGGACGCGCGAGCCACCTTAAACAAATTGCCCGACTGGCTCACTGGCTTTGTCGCACGTGGTGTGAATACCTCACCACTGCTATCGACACTGAAAGTACAATGAGACAGACAACACTCAATGGATGCAACCCCGAGGTTTTCCACCGTGCCTGATATGAAGCTGTTTGCTGGTAATGCAACGCCTGTACTCGCCCAACGCATTGCGAATCGCCTATATATGTCACTAGGTGACGCTACTGTTAGTCGTTTTTCTGACGGTGAAGTGTGTGTACAAATCAATGAAAACGTACGGGGTAGCGACGTATTCGTTATCCAGTCGACTTGTGCGCCTACCAATGACAACCTGATGGAATTGGTTGTGATGATCGACGCACTGCGTCGCGCATCAGCTGGCCGAATCACTGCAGTTATCCCTTACTTCGGCTACGCTCGCCAAGACCGCCGTGTGCGTTCTGCGCGTGTGCCTATCACTGCAAAAGTTATCGCAGACTTCCTGTCTAACGTAGGTGTTGACCGCGTTCTGACTGTTGACCTGCACGCAGAGCAAATCCAAGGCTTCTTCGACGTACCAGTAGACAACATCTTCGGTACGCCGGTACTTCTGGAAGACATGCTGGCGAAGAAACTGGAAGATCCAGTCGTTGTTTCTCCAGACATCGGTGGCGTTGTACGTGCACGTGCAACTGCAAAACTACTGGATGACACTGACATCGCGATCATCGACAAACGCCGCCCGCGCGCGAACGTTTCTCAGGTTATGCACCTAATCGGTGACGTTGAAGGCCGTGACTGCATCATCGTTGACGACATGATCGACACCGGTGGCACTCTGTGTAAAGCAGCAGAAGCACTGAAAAACCGTGGCGCGAAGCGTGTATTCGCTTACGCAACTCACGCAGTGTTCTCTGGCAACGCGCCTCAGAACATCAAAGAATCTGTGATTGACGAAGTGATCGTCACTGACTCAATCCCGCTGAGCGCAGAAATGCAAGCGACTGGTAAAGTTTCACAGCTGACTCTGTCAGGCATGTTGGCTGAAGCAATCCGCCGCATCAGCAATGAAGAATCTATCTCTGCAATGTTCGATTCTTAATCGCTCCCTTTTGCAGATGAAACGCCTCGCTTTCGCGGGGCGTTTTTGTTTTGCACAGATAATGGTAGGATAAGCCGCTTTTGGCACAGGGCGGTTTACCGTTGTGCATAAAACTGTCTACACAGAATAATGAGAATCTCACCGTGAGCGATAAAATTCGTCTTTTAGTGGGTCTGGCAAATCCAGGGCCGGAATATGCAAAAACCCGTCATAATGCGGGTGCCTGGGTGGTTGAAGAATTAGCGCGCATTCATAACGTGTCGCTGAAAGAAGACAAAAAATACTTCGGTTTGACTGCCAGAATCAGTGTGGGTGGCGAAGACCTCCGTCTACTCGTCCCAACCACATTTATGAATCTGTCAGGCAAGTCGGTCGCTGCGCTGGCGAAATTCTTCCAAATCAAACCGGAAGAAATCATGGTGGCTCATGACGAGCTGGATTTGCCACCAGGTGTTGCCAAATTTAAAAAAGGTGGCGGTCACGGTGGCCATAATGGTCTTCGCGACATCATCAGCAAAATGGGCAACAACAAAGAATTCTATCGTCTTCGTGTCGGGATCGGACATCCAGGGCACAAAGACAAAGTGGCGGGTTTTGTGCTGACAAAAGCACCTGCCAACGAACAAAGCCAAATCGAGCAAGCCGTTGACGAAGCCGTTCGCTGCATCGACATTTTGCTGAAAGAAGATCTGGCCAAGGCGCAAAATCGCCTGCATACATTTAAGGCTCAGTAGGCGTCAGCTGACTGAGCTTTCACTGTTTATACAACGAAAGGTTACCATCTCATGGGTTTTAAATGCGGTATCGTTGGTCTGCCAAATGTCGGTAAATCAACTCTGTTCAACGCTCTGACCAAAGCAGGTATTGAAGCGGCTAACTTCCCGTTCTGTACCATCGAACCAAACACTGGCGTGGTACCAGTGCCAGATCTGCGCTTGGACGCACTGGCTAAAATCGTAAACCCACAACGTATCCTGCCAACCACGATGGAATTCGTAGACATCGCAGGTCTGGTTGCAGGTGCTTCTAAAGGTGAAGGTCTGGGTAACAAATTCCTGGCTAACATCCGTGAAACTGACGCGATTGGCCACGTTGTTCGTTGTTTTGAAAATGACAACATCATCCACGTTGCGGGTAAAGTGAACCCAGCTGACGATATCGATGTTATCAACACCGAACTGGCACTGTCTGACATGGAAGCGTGTGAACGCGCTATCCAGCGCCAAGCGAAGAAAGCAAAAGGCGGTGACCGCGATGCGAAATTCGAAATCGCGGTACTGGAAAAGCTACTTCCAGTGCTGGAAGAAGGCAAAATGCTGCGTTCTGTTGAACTGACCAAAGAAGAACACGCAGCGGTTGACTACCTGAACTTCCTGACCATGAAGCCAACCATGTACATCGCAAACGTGAATGATGATGGTTTCGAAAACAATCCATACCTGGACATCGTTCGTGAGATCGCTGAAGCAGAAGGCGCAACCGTTGTTGCAGTTTGTGCGGAAATCGAAGGCGAACTGTCTGAGCTGGACGCTGACGAAGCGGCAGTGTTCCTGGAAGAAATGGGTCTTGAAGAACCTGGTCTGAACCGCGTGATCCGCGCAGGTTACGATCTGTTGACGCTACAAACTTACTTCACCGCTGGCGTGAAAGAAGTTCGCGCTTGGACTATCCCTGTCGGTGCAACTGCGCCACAAGCTGCAGGTAAGATCCACACTGACTTCGAAAAAGGCTTTATCCGTGCAGAAATCATCGGTTACGACGATTACATCGAAAACAACGGTGAAGCAGGCGCGAAAGTAGCGGGTAAATGGCGTTTGGAAGGTAAAGATTACATCGTTAAAGACGGCGACGTTATCCACTTCCGCTTTAACGTGTGATAACAAATACGATCTCCTATTGAAAAAGCTGGCTTCTGCCAGCTTTTTTATTTCCCGAAGTTAAGGACTTGCAACGCTTTCAAGCTTGAGTTGTTAGAATTTCAACCTTCCTGCTCACTTTCACACCGAACTCACCAAATGGGTAAAAAAAGCCAAGAAAAAAGGTTGACGTTGTCAGCCCTTCTTCGCATAATGCGCCCCGCACTCAGGGGGAGACCCCAGAAAGTAAAGATGGCTACGTAGCTCAGTTGGTTAGAGCACATCACTCATAATGATGGGGTCACAGGTTCGAATCCCGTCGTAGCCACCATCTTCTTTCCAGTGCAAATATGCGATGGTGGCGGAATTGGTAGACGCGCTAGCTTCAGGTGTTAGTGTCCTTACGGACGTGAGAGTTCAAGTCTCTCCCTTCGCACCAAATCTTTGCTAAGGCAAAGTAACTGTTGGGGTATCGCCAAG
>NZ_LASY01000114.1:0-21608 GCF_000973155.1 Grimontia sp. AD028
GTAATCCTAATAACTAAAAACCATCAAAATCATATTAAATCTTTGAATATTAATACATTGAATGCTTTTTAGTGCACTTTATTTACTTTGACAACAATCACTCTGACAACTAGTGTATCTATTAGTTGTCAATTTATGAGGTTTGGTTGTGAATGTAAAAATACTAAATGAGCTTTCTTTATTAAAAACTGCACTGTCAGTCGAATACTCTAACTACCTAGCGCTTGCTGCTGAATCCTCAGTCTCCCCAAAGCTTATACAACCAACATTGAATCTTTATGCAGCTTTCTGCTACTTGGTTAAACAAGGTAACTACAGTGCATTGGAAATACTGAATGATTCAAGCTCACTTAATGCACACTTCCAGTCGCTCATTGGCTTTGTTTATAACTATGATGATATCGCCATCAAGCGCAGTTATGCCTTTTGTAATCAAATCAAAGCCCTCTTCCGTTACATTGCGCAAGATAAACATTTAACTCTTGATGAAGTAAAGCTTTCGAATTTAAAAATCACAGAAGACGCTTCGACCTGTCTAGCTCAGTTCAGAGAGCTTAATATAGATAAATCAAAATCTGACTACCTTGATGGTTGGCAGGTGCTATCAAAAGAAGGCAAGGAACATGAGGCTTATCTGGATACGCTTTATGTTAATTTTGGTGAGGCGTTTACCAACAAGGTTCATCTTGCTCTTAAAAACTATGCTTTTACGCAAAAACCATTATCTCTAACCAAAGCATTACAAGAACTCAAAAAACTTTTTGTGGGTATATCAACTGCTTATACCGACCGAGACGGGCTGGCAATAGAAGCCCTTTTAAGCCGTAACCATGTGCAGTTATTCTTCCACAAGGTGTTTAAAGTGCTATTTGTGCGCTCCCAAGCTGCACAGAAATGCCCAAAGGATTTTCATACTAGGTGGGCAAATACCATTAACTATTATACCGAGTGTTTTATCAACACGGGTATTTTTGCTGAGCCTCACAAACCATTCATCGTTCCTGTCTGGAAAGACCCAAAAGATGGCGCACCCACCTTTTCAATTGGTGGCAATGCTACGCAGCCAGAAAACCTTCGATGGTTTGCTAACATTCCACTCAAAATTAAAGATGAAGAGGCTGTTTCAATTATTCAGCAACGTGTAGACCGAGACATGGCGCATGTCAGGCATGTGTGTCTCTTGAAATTTGAAGAGCTTTTAGAGCGAGAAGATAGAAATAAAGCTTTTCAGAGCACAGGCTTAGTTAAACCATTGAGCAGCACGGAAGGCTATGAAAAATATCGAAACTTTGTCGGTGAAGATAAGTTAGATAATACAGTAGCAACCTTTTATGCGCACGGCATCGCTGCAAAAGACACTAATTATTTATCATTTTTGGGATTTAAAGGAAATGCTAGTCAGCTCAACACAGAGTTAAATTTACCAAACGGCTCAACACTGAACGTTCTTTTGACGCTTCTTGTGATGGAGCATCCTCTGATAACACCTTCTTGGTTAGCAAAATGGGACTTATTTGATGTAAATGACAATATGGTGGGTTATAAGCAAGTTGGTAATCAGCACATTGCGGTCAGTTACAAATCACGCAAAGGGTCTACCAATGCGCAGCAAGAAGTAGTGCTCAATGAGTTTTCTAAATCTATAGTTGAGTTCCTGATACAGCATACTCGCATGAGCCGTGAATACCTGAAGCAAAGAGGGAATGTGAATTGGCGAAAGATGATTTTGACTTCAACTACTACCAATGTGATACGTCCAAGCAATCTCAATGCCACTCTTCATTCAGTAAATGATTTTTATAATTGGCTTCAAGATGAAACACTCTTTGATAAGAGCAGCGACATAACCTTGGAAGATGCCCAAGCCATTTCCGATATCCATTCGTTACGTTCCATTAGACGACACCGAGGCTTTCAAATTTATTTGGAAACACGTTCAATGGATGCTGTTGCCGAGGCCCTTGGTCATGAAAAGAAGGATGCAAACCTACTGACATCTTACCTTCCTAAGCCGTTAATGGACTTCTTTAATGCACGTTGGATACGTCAGTTCCAGAACGCTATTTTACTTGAAGCCATGAAAGATTCAGTGCATCGACTTGATGCTGTGAACATGAGCGCTCAAGACATTGAGGAGTTCTTGAGTAATCACGGCATAAGCAACATTCCAGAGCACTTCGATCATGGTTTTACTCAGCAGACGACTGCTGACAGTGAAGTTTCAGAATCGTTAGGGTTTAACCAGTTAACATACACTATATCGACATCACTTTTGCAGTTGTTGATGGCGATACGCTTTGTTGTTGAGAGTAGCGATGATGAGGAATCTTTTTTAGATATTGTTGCTCACTGGTATCAATCAGCGGTGTTTGTTTTAGATACCCTGAGTTCAGGCAAGCATAGTGCGGATGATGATTTGATGGAAATGCTTGATATTGCAACCAATAACACACTAGATACTAACTCGATTAAGGGGGCGCTGCTATGTTAAGTGTTGCTATCGACAATTCCTCTATTGCTGACCTCATTGAAAACATCGTGGAAGACCATTCAGTTCTAAATGGTTTAAGTGCTGAGACTCTTGAAGATATTATCAATTTTTCAGTAGCAAATGATGACTATCGAGCATTAGATATTATCACGAATATCCATACTGGCATCTACGGTTACGATGACCGACAGCCCGAATGGTTAGAATCCAGCTTTTCTGAAAACAAGTGGGTACTAACATTTGGCAAAAAGCCAAAAACGATACATTGGGACACGGTTTACTTAGATGACGGCAAGAAACTCACCGATGCAAAGCATCAAAAGCTGTTAAACAGCTTTAAATACTGGATTACGGCAGCAGATAATCCACTTGAAAACGGTGGGAAGATTATCAGTCCAATAACGGCTTATCACAAAGTTAGCAAAGTTATCGCTCTCATCAATGCGGTCTTACTACATTCGAAAGAGTTGAAGCTAGCAAAATATCACCTTCTGAATGTGAATGATGACTTTTGGTTGAACATCATGACGAAATACGCCGAGCACGGAAATTTTCAAGGTGTGTATGAAATTGATAAACATACCAAGGTATTACTTAATAACGCTTCTCAAAGCATTTCTGATACGGACGCACAAACATTTAAAGAAAACTTCCCCTACGTTACAAAAGACATTGCGCAAGATGAAAGTTTCTTATTTCTAGCAGAGAGAGAGAAGGCGTGTGCTTGGCTTTTTGAGCAAAGTTATTATCACTCTGGAAAATGCATAAAATACACTGGCAGCGGTGCTGTGCTGAGTGAGTTGTTGTTTAAAGGTAAGATGCTTTACCACGACATCAATATTCCCAACTACGCAGAACTTCACCTCAAAGCGCCAAGGCGAAACTCAGAGTATCGAGCGGTTGAGAATAAAGACACCTCAACAGGCACTAATCAACGGACTATCTCGACCTACATTGAAGCAATTCGATTGATTCATACCAACCTTGAGCGTGAAGATGCGGCAAGCCCTTCAATCTTGTCCGAGCGTGTCAGCTCAGGTCACATTAGCCAGTTAGTTAGCTTAAAAAAAGCAGGACGCACCCGCACCTTGCCGCCTACCTTTGTGTTTAATTTAATTCGTCAGTGCTATGAGTTTGCCAAAGAGCATCTACCTATAGAGGAAGGCGTTGTTACTTTACTGGATGAAACATTAACACTGCTATCTAAAGCAAGAAGTAAATCTGCGGCAAAAAACTCCAACACACTCCGCCCCCAACAATGCGCTCTAGCTTGGAATGAAGAGTTGCATCGCGAGATGTCTGGTACGGAGCGAGGCTACTGGTTTCAAACAGAGGCGATCAATTGCCTGAGTAGTGTATACCTAAAAAAAGGGATAAAGCAGGTTCAAGGTTTTAGAGACAGTGTCGAAAATCGCTTTGAGCGGATTCGAGCTAATGAGAGCTTGTTTGATTTGTTCTCTGTACTGCAAGGCGCAATACAAGTCTTAGTGGGTGCAATCATGGCTCGAAGACAAGATGAATTAATCAAGTTGAAGTCACATGGCAACCTTTCACCTAATGTAAGTCCCTTTTCAGAAGCGGGTGCAAAAACAGAGTACAACCTGATATTTAAGGTAAAAAAAACTGGCTCAAAAGGGGTGAACGCAACAATAGAAAGACCAATTCCTTTATCTATCGCAAGGTTCATTTGGCAACTGGAGCAATTTAACATCAAAGCGAGTGAGCTAAATCTATGCAAAGGAAAGTTATCTTTGTTTAACAGCCTCAATTCAAATAACTCGCAGTTAAATCAGGTTACTCACAGTACATATAATGCTCACCTTGATGCCTTATGTGATTACTTAGGAACGGACTTGGTGGAATACGACAACGGAGAGTATCGCCGTAATTATGTCCGTCAGCACCAATTGAGACGCTTCTTTGCTATGGCGTTCTTTTGGTCAAAAGGATTTGATGGAATGGATGCTCTGCGCTGGATGCTCGGACATTCAGATATGGAACACTTATACCATTATATCTCTGAGTCGGAAACTGGGGCGGTACTGAACGGAGCTAAAGCCAGTGTAATTGTTCGTGGTGTGGTCGATTCCACCTCTGAACTTGCGAAACTAAAAGGAATCGAAGAGGTTCGCAAAATCATTGCAGAACGCCTGACAGGTGATAGTTCAACACCCATCACGATAGAGTCAGTGAGTGAAGCCGCAGAAGATTACGATGATGAGTCTTATCTAACCGTCCCTCATATAAGCCAACTTCAAAAAGAGCAGGACATCGAAACAGAGGTTATTCAGCTTTTAGAGGAAGGTCGAATCACGCTTGAGCCAGAGTTCTTCACCATCGAAGATGGTGATGGAAATACAACTCAAACCTTTAATCTAATTTTAAAAATCAAAGACCTTGATTGAGGATTGGGACAATGAAAGTTTTAGAGAAAAACCAAACGAAAATCCTTGAAACAGAAAAGCTGTTGAAGGAGATCATCACAGCCCCAACTGAGTTTAAAAATGATGAAGAACTATTAAAGGCGCTCAAGTCTCAATCTGGTATCGCTAGATATCAGAATCAAGAGCGTAATATCACGCCGTGCTCGCTAAACACAGTAAAAAGCATTTCAGAAGCACTTCTAGAGAGAGGCTTCTTATCATTAGATGAGCTTCGTATTAATGCAAAACTGGCGGTAGAGGCTGTACATCACAATGAGAAAGCTTCTAAAGGCAACAAACAAACTGTAGTAGGTTTAAATCACAAAGTCTCTGAGCTTGAATTAGAGTTAGATGCAACACAGCGCTCTAATTCTTTACTGACCGCTATGGTTTCAGAGCTGCGTTCTAGACTAAAGCAACTAGCGAATCATGAAGGAACAGTAGAAGAACGGCAGGAGCTTTATCGAGTTCACAATAGGAAGATTGAAGCGCAGATGAATTTCACTTTGAATGGAGAGCTATGATGGCGGTTCGTAAGCTTAAAAACTTTGAGCAATGGAGTCATCTTGGGTTTGATGGGAAGCTTGTCTTTCGTAAGCCACTGGATATTCCTTTCGTAACCTACAGTAATCATACTCCTTGCTATGAAGCCAATGCCTACATCCATAGTTTGATGGTGAGAAACTTAAAAAGTGACACCATTCGAGGATATGCCCACGATATCATCCACTTGGTTCACTTTATTGAAAAACAGCCATTATTGAGCCAATTTAGTCAACTTACTGATGCAACATTCACTCTTTTCGTTCAATCACTACAGGCGGAGAGAACACCACTTGGCGAGCTACAACGTAAGAATAACTCCGTTATAAAGATTGCGCATACCTGTTTGGATTTTTTGCAGTTTATCCAAGAGTTTCATGATTTGAGTGCTTTCATTGGCAAAGATAAAGGTAACTCAATTCAGATACTTGAGAAGCATTACAAACGCAAACAGGAAGGCTATAAAGGTTATATTGAAGGTGTCAAAGTCACCCATGCAGCCGTGCCAACAAAAGATGAAATCAAGAAACGCCACCCTGTTTCAGAAGATGATGCCTTGCGAGTGTGGGAGCATATAAAGACCCAGAAAAACAAAGACAAACGCAGAAGAGACATGGCGTTATATACTGCAATGGAGCAGTTGGGTGGTCGAGTGTCGGAGCTTCACTTGATTAAAATTACCGATTACGAGGAAGCTAGACGCACAGGTATGCTCACTCTTACCACTTTAAAACGTAAAGACGACAATGCCACTCGAAAGATACCTGTCCCACATTTGTTATTATCAGTGATTGCGGATTACATCAAAGTTCGCAAGAAAGTCATGAGGAAGAAAAAAGTCCAACATGACTACCTGTTTATCAGCTTAAAAACAGGTCTACGCCTATCTGCCGATTCATGGACAACGTACATGAACTCATGGAAAAAAGAGCTTGGTATCGAGGGAGAATTGCACCCGCACTTGTGGAGACACGCATTCATTACAGACAAGCTTAAGGAACTGATTCTTGCCACTAAAGAAGTGAATGACAAAGATGATTTCCGAAAGCATCTGCTTCATACACAAACGTTTAAAATGCAGTTACAACAATGGACTGGTCATACAATACTTAGCTCTTTGGATACTTATATTGACCTCGCATTTGCAGATATTCACGGCTACACAGAGGTTTATAATGCTGTTTCTCTAAAGTCGAGTGTTGAGCTTGCTAAACGTCAGATTGAGCTGTTAGAAGAACAGATAGCAAGGAAGGAGTTGACGCCTACCGCAGCGTTGTGTGAGATAAAGGAGCTATTGGGAGCTTTCCAATCCGATATAGATAAAAGCATTGTATCGTCACAGTAAGGTTCATCACACATCACCAATCGGTCACATCACCAATCGGTCGCGTAACACGCCTTTGGACATTTATTGGTTAGAGTAAAAAACTACTAAAGATCCACGTAATACCATTAATTTGAATTAATACTCGCTTAATGTAAATAAACAGCAGGCAACCGAAGGGGACGAGCTTGAGAACCTGAAATCATCATTAATTCGAGATGTCAAAGGGCCTGCGATCTCTAGAAAAGCCACAGCAAAAAAGAGGTCTGTGGCCGATCTGATTTGCGCATGCAAAAGAAGTTTGTATGGCAGTCAACACTGGCTTTGAATCAGCGGAGAGCTTTTCCTCTCTAGCGCCCTTTCTGTTAGCTGGTTGATTAATGGAAGTTCAGCACAAAAACTCGCCCCAGCACCTAACAGAACCGTTTTTGAGTGTGAAAGCAATTCTTCGACTTTGTTAATTGCTGCCCTGAACTCTTTTTGTTAAAAAATTGTGGTATCAAATGCCATACTCCCTCCTTAGAGCTCACCTTTAAAGGCGGAGTCGAGAATTGAACTTTTCAGAGCTTGCAAATCAACCAGTTGGCTTTGAATTTCATAATTCGTAACTTCGACTTTTTTTACCAGCAAGTTGACTTGACTAACCACGTCAGTCTGTTCCTCGATGCTTGCAAGAGGGATTTGCATTTGGTCAATGTGTTTGTTGTTAACTTGCGGGATCGTACTTGCGTCGACGAAATTTGCTAAATCTATAGTCCGCATGAAGGCGAAAAGATAATCGTCGGATATTTTAGATTCGTCAGCTTTTAATCCCATGATGTTGCTGTCATATGACGCATTCTCAAGCAGCATTCTCTTTTTATTGGTTAGGATTGCCCCACCTCTTTTGGGAATCAGAGTGCTGCCCTTAGGAAATAGCTTTATTTTGTGTTCTTTGGCAACGGTTTCATTAAATGTTATCTCTGGCTCAACCATAGTTTCATGATGGTTGTTCATTTGTGCCACTTTGAAAAATGGAATGTCACCATCGCTGAAACCGTTTTTAAAAAGTTTCGGTAACGCAATGCCACTATTAATTTTTACGACAGATGATAGGGGTACGACCTCGTAACGATCTTTTAGGCTCTCGAATATTTCTGACAGCCCGTTTTTTGATAGCGCATCAGCCAGTGTGAGGCTTTCTTGCAAATGCTCGATGGCGGTGTCAATACGGGTGAGCAGCGCATCGAGTTTTTCGACGATACGTTTTTGTTCATCCAATGGTGGGTAAGGAATGACTAGATCTTTTATTCCCTTATACGAGATTACTGGCTGAGCTGCCTTGTTTGCAGTTTCCCCAAGGTTTAACGCCGCGAGTACCTTTGCGAGATACTCTTTCAATATATCTATCTTGTATTCTTTAATGAAAAACGCGTTATCCGTAACCCATATATCGTCATTGACCAAGCGAACATTACCGCAAAGCGCGCCAACCCGACCAATAATGATGTTCGAACCACTCAGGTTAAAATCATTGTATTTACCAGCTATTCCATTGCCGCCATATACAGAAAATCTCCCCTCATCATGCATATCTTTTTTCGTGAGGTTCTTCCCGCTAGTGATTGTGAAGATGTCTTCAATACGTTTCCATTCCCACCCATCTGGCAATTTATATAAAACCTGCTCCATGCTTATTTCTCCGCCAACAGATCTTCAATTTCATCTAACAGCCCTGACACCAGTTTTTCTTTGGTGCGGATTTGCTTGAGGATATCGCTGGGTGCTAAATGCTCGGCATCTTTCTGTTTGGCTGGGTTTTTGGCGGATAAGTCGTAATCTTCAGCTAATTTGCTGGCTGAAACTGCCCAGGAACGTTCGGTGGTATCGCGGCTGCTATACAGCTCAACAAACTCTTTTAAGTGTTCGTCGGTGATTGGTTTGTTTTTGGTGAGTTTTTGCTCCGGCTCACATTCGTAGTACCACACATCTCTGGTGCCACCGCTGCGCTCAAAAAACAGCACATTGGTTTTAACGCCTGAATATGGCAAAAATACCCCGGCAGGCAGGCTTAAAATGGTGTGCAGGTTAAAGTTTTCTAGCAGTTCTTGTTTTACTTGCTTGAAAGCGCTGTTGGTTTGGAACAACACACCTTCTGGCACTACGATGGCTGCTTTACCGCCACTTTTTAGAGTTTTCATAAAGTGCTGCATAAACAGCAATTCGGTGGCATTCGCTTTAATGGGAAAGTTCTGTTGGATCTGATCTTTTTCTTTCCCGCCAAACGGTGGATTAGCCAGAATAATGTCGTAACGGTCTTTTTCCTGAATATCACGAATATTCTGGGTCAGCGTATTACCCCTGAACAGGTTTGGGGATTCGATGCCATGTAAAATCATGTTCATCATACCCATCACGTACGCCAGCGAGGTTTTCTCGTAACCGAAGAAGGTGTCGCGTTGAATAAAATCCCACTGCTCGGTAGAGAGTTGGTTCTTTTTGCTCTTTAGATGCTCAAAGGCTTCCACTAAAAATCCGCACGAGCCAGCCGCTGCATCGTAAATGGTTTGCCCGGCTTGCGGGTCAATGGCCTTAATCATGGCGCGTACTACTGGGCGCGGAGTATAGAACTCGCCCGCATAGCCCCCGGCATCTCCCATGTTTTGCAATAAGCCTTCGTAGACTAACGACAACTCGAACATTTCATCGCTGGATTGGAAGTTCAGTGTGTCGATAATATCCAGCACTTCACGCAAGGTATGGCCAGAGGCGACCTTGTTGTCTAAATACTGGAAGATGGCACCAATTTTATAGGCGAAGGATTTAGGGTCGGAACCCGTAACGGTGGCGTTGGCAAAGCTTTTTAAGTAAGGGAATAACTCGTTATTCACATAATCGGTTAAGTCATCGCCCGTGCGAACTTTGTTGATATCTAGCTTGCCCTCAGCATTTTTCGGGCAAGCCCAATTTGACCAGCGGTGTTCGTCATCCAACAAAGGTTGGTAGTCTTTACCAGACAGTACCGCTTCATCTTCTTTTTCAGACTCGTAATCATCCAAAAACTTTAAGAACAACACCCAAGAGGTTTGCTCGGTATAGTGCATAGCACCACTAATGCCATCGTCGCGGCGCAGTATGTCGGTAATTCGGTCGATCTTTTGTTGTAATGACATGGCTTATAGTTTTCCGATAATAAAATTGTACATATTGGTGATGTCTTCGCTGATTTCTGCGGGCGGAATCAGGTCGATATAGGTTTGGAGTTTTGCAGGGTCTAAGCCTTCGCCATCGGTGTTAATCAGCGGGTTGATAATGTCTTTGACGTTCATCCTACGAATATCGTCGTTATCACCAGGATTATTGGACTGAAGGTGATTGCGCTGCGCAATATCACCATTGTTTATTTGGCCAAGCAGATTGTGGTGCGCCAATGCGGTGTATGAGAGCAAATAGTTTTTGATTTCACGGCGTTTCCAAGCCAATAGATATGGCGATACGTTGGTGCCACGAGGCCATTGAATGGCATTTAGCAACTCACGGTACACTTGTCCGTTCACTTGAACTCCATTGGCAGCATTCCAGTCCAATGCCGCCTCGTCTCGATCACAAATTAGGAAAATCTGTGTTGTTACAAGTGGTGATTCAATCTTGCTTAAGCCATGTAACCAATCTATTTTCCCCTTGCCAAAGGTTTCGTTAGCAGTAGCGTAGCTGGACGACTTTTTCATGGCATGCACAGTGGCTAGACGGTTTATATCTAGCCCTGCACGTGCCGCAAGCTTGGTAAAAATAATCCAATCGTTGTAGTCATCTAATAAGGCGATGTTAGGCAGCTTGCCACACACCTCAAATTCAACGGATTTGGCACGAGAAAGTACACTGAGTCGGCTGATTAGTTGCTTGATCTTGTTGTCTTCGTTAATTCGGCCGTGCTCCACCACTTTCAGATGTTCTATGCGGTTTTCATTTGCAGAAATAGAATCCAACAGGTGTGTAGTAGTAATCGCATGGCCTTGTATGCTGTGTAATAGAGACCATAGTTTCTCTACGTTTTTGTAGTGCAGGTGCGAATCTGCTTCATCAAACAGGAATAAAGTATTCGGCGCATCAAAAAGGTCTATCAACGCGTATAGAAAGAGCAGTTGGTATTCACCATCGCTTAAATCATCTAACTCAATGTTGCCCAAAAGCTTTAACTTGAAGCTTCTTTTGTTAATGAAGTTGCCATTGACAGCTTGTGTTAAAAAACTGATTGATGGGTCGTCACCAAAATCAACTTCATCCAAGTCTTCATCTGGATTAATCCTAGCGAACTTTACCGAGAGTAAATCGTAAGATGATAATTCGATTGTCTTGGTGGAAAGTTTCTCTTCAAACAAATACTCACGGTCTATCAGTTCTTCTACAAAACTTTCTAACGAGCGGTAGAAAGGTGTTTGTCTTAGAGTGCCTTTTTCTCCCACTTCTTCTTTTTTTAATGCATCTTGAACACGCTGTGCATAGCGTTTATCTACACGAAAAGAGAATGACAACTTACTTGATATATCGTCTCTGTTGATATCCTGACTCTCTTTTGCGTACCCTTTTTCAAGTAAAAATGTTCTGGTTTTGCCGTCTCGAACCAGAGCTGTAGCTAAAAAGACCAATAGTTTTGACCAAGTTTTATCGTAGTAAAACGAAGATAAAACCATCGACTTTCCACGACGCCTGATTTTCTTGACATGTTCATTAAAGTGCTTTGAGAAAGACTCATTTTGCCCGGATGAAAAGCATACCGTTCTCAAATGTGCATGATCGCCACCATTAAGTCCCTCGCTAAAAATTGACTGCAAAATAGTGGATTTACCGCTGCCATTTTCGCCAATCAAAGTAGCTACTTTGTTGATATGTAAGGTTTGTGGCTGATCGTGTAGCGGGTTAGGTGCTAGTGTTAATTGCATTTTAGTTCACATGGTATAGCTGTTGCTGTAATTGTTTAAAAGCAGCCAGTAAATAGGCTGGCTTTCCACCGAATGCTGTTGAGGCGTCTTTCACTGTACCTAAGCCTGATAGCTCGATGAGAGCAGGCAAGCGCTCGCGTGATAACTCTGAGCTGCCAGTTTGCTCATAACGATTGAGCACAAAGTGCAAAAACTGCTGTGCCTTTTCTTGTTGGTACTGATTAAAGAAAGTGCTGTTAGTGCGTACTTGATCGGCACGAGCTTTACGGGTTGCCATTGGCTGTTCAAAGGCTAAAAAAGCCAGCAGATCGAAGATATCGCACTCTTCTGCTTCAAACATGCGTCGCAGAGTAGCGAGCTGTTCTTTATCAAAACCTGCTTGTACAAGTTTACTGAGCAAGGTTTCGCGCTCATCTGGGTCTGACCATATCCGCCGCAATTCCTCAACTGATTTAAACAACCCTGGTAATTGGGTGATCAAACGCTCAACAAATTCTTGCACAGTGAGAGGTTTGCCGTTTTCATCGATATAACGAGTTTCAACGTCAATGACCTTCAGTTCTCGGTGTTTGCCGAGCTTTACTTTCAACCGAGGTTTTGTCTCACCCGGTTCAGGTTCTGGGCCATCTGTTCCTCCGGGTGGTTCTGGTGTGTATGGCGGTGGTTTAGGCTCCCCTGTGCCACCGGGCTCTGGTGCTTCAGGCTCGCCATCCCAATCTTTGTCATAAAACTTATTGGTTGCACCACGAAAATCGACAATCGTGAAATAGTCTTTGCCATCAAAAACGCGGGTGCCGCGACCGACAATTTGTTTAAATTCCACCATTGAGCCGACGGTTCTATCCAGCACTACGTTACGTACATTACGGGCATCTACCCCCGTGGTTAACATTTGCGATGAGGTAATAATGGTGGGGATATCTTTGTCATTATCTTGGAATTTTTCCAGCAGCTCGTGGCCAACTTTACCTTCATCACTGGTTACACGTACACAGTAATGCGGATCTTTCAGCTTTTTGTGTTTATTGATCATGTCACGCATGGTCAGTGCATGATTTTGGTTTTCGCAAAAGACGATGGTTTTTTCAAGTGGATTGATATTGTCTAAAATGGCTTTTGCGACCAGTTCGGTACGTTCATCAACAATGATCTTCTTGTCGTAATCTTCTACCTGATAGACGTCTTGCCCTGATTCGCCTTCGATCACTTGGTCATCTTTGGTCAGCACGAGCTCGTCTAAGTTGGTACGTACTCGCTTAACACGATATGGCGTTAAAAAGCCATCGTTGATGCCGTCTTTTAATGAGTATTCAAATGCGGGGGTTCCAAAGTAATCATAGGTATCCACATTAGCTTCACGTTTTGGTGTGGCTGTTAAACCTACATGCACAGCACTGCCAAAATGATCGAGTATGGCTCGCCAAGAGCCTGTCTCATTAGCGCTGCCACGGTGACATTCGTCAATCATTACAAGGTCAAAGAAATCACTTGGATACGCTTTGTAGTAGCCTTCAATATTTTCACGCTCAGCAATGGCTTGGTAGATAGCAAAAAAGATATGCGCATTAGTTGGCACGACTCCACCCCGCTTGCGTACCTCCTCACCGTTTATTTTGATGAGATCTTTTTCGTATGGATTGAAAGTGTTAATGGCTTGATCGGCCAAAATATTGCGATCGGCTAAAAACAAAATTCTAGGCCTACGTGTACCCGGAGATTCTTTGTTCCAACGGGACTGAAACAGTTTATGGACGATTTGAAAGGCAATAAAGGTTTTACCTGTGCCAGTCGCCAGCGTTAATAGCACTCGTGGCTTACCTTTACCAATGGCATCCGTGGCGGCATGGACCGCTAATTCTTGGTAATAACGTGGCTGCATTGCGCCTTCTAAATGAAAGGGCACATTACGAAGCTGCTGGCCTAGGTCCGAGTTAACACCCGCGTAGCGGTTTTCAAGTTCTTGTGGTGTTGGGTAAAACTCGATGTAGTCGCCTTTACCCGTTTCTAAATCGAACTCATAGGTTTGTTTGCCGTTGCTTGAATAGACAAAACGAACGAGTAGCTTCTTAGCATAGTCTATGGCTTGTTGAAGGCCTTTGGTTGGATGCTCAGATTCTTTTTTTGCTTCAACAACTGCAAGGTAGCGATTGTCCTTGTGAAGCAGATAATCGACGAAGCAACGACGGCCACGCACACCGTCAGCAAGTTTACGGCCATCTGTAAAGTAATGTTCCCGAATAATGTTGCCCGGTTGCCAGTACGCGGCTTTTAATGCTGGGTCGATGTAGTTTGCTCTGGTATCTGCTTCTGACGACATATATCGACTACTCTCTCAACTCTCTAGTTTAAACCACCAGTTGGCTTACTAACCAAATTGTGGCTTTATCAGTGGCTGTTTTTTAGCCACGATAAAATTTGCCTTACGAACTTTGTGGCTGATATTACACTAGTGAAAATATGCTAACTAGAAAAGAAGACACCAGAATGAGAAGTGAATATTTATATGAAATAATCGGAGGCAATGATGAGGAGTTAGATCTTATAATCTAAACAACTTTGGGGCAGAAGTAATTCATGAAACAGGTTGTTTCGCAATTGTGCAAGAACGTCTTGCAAAATTGGATACTAGAGCATTGTCTTAATTCGGCCTTGTCTATGCGGCTGGCTAGAACTAGCTCAGGTCGTCACGCCTTTTCCGGAACGGTTTTAATAAACTTGGCTCGCCCATGAGTACCTTGATTACTTATTCCTCTGTTATCAGGTAACTCTTTTGTGAGGTGACTGGATAACTCCCACAATGGTTATGGTTTAAGGAAGGATCTCTCGTATATCACATCCCAATGCCTCTGCAAGCTCGTAGGCTTTCTCTAGCGTTACATTAACTTCTCCACGCTCTATCCGGCCTACATAGCTTCGATCAATGGTAGCTAATAAAGCAAGTTTGTCTTGGGACACGCCCAACGCCTTTCGTTTGTCTTTAAGTTTTTGTCCAAACCGCTTAGCTAAGTGTTTCATTTTTTGTCCTGTTAAAGACAAAAAACTATCCTCAGTTGCGGCCTATAAAACCACGGATTATAATCCGTATTTCTGGCATTTTTGAAGCTGACATCGACAGAAGTTATGACGATTCAAAAGGTGAACATTCAACAAGCGTTTTATGACGTTCTCATGAGGGAGAGCTTTGACAAGTTCACAGCACTTCAACTGAGAGATGCAGTTGGCAAACGTCCAAGTGAAGACAAAGATGAAGCGGAGCTTAGAAAACTCGTTTATCGCACCTTGAATCGACTTACCCATAAAGGACTGCTACTCAAAAAAGAGCCTATAGCGGGAAAAAAACCTCAATACCATAAGACTGAAGCATTCAAAGATGCCCACTGGCATATTCTTGATAAAGTCACCACTGAAGAAGTGACTGATAGCTCAGCCTCTACGAATGATTGGTTGGCCTCAAGGCTGGAGCAATGTGAAAGTGATTTTATTGCCTGCCTGTCAGAGTTCGAAACTTACAAGGACCTTTGTGAACAAGCTCCTTACTTGAACGCCAAGTTACAGGATGTACGCACTCGGACCAGAGAACAAAGCTCCAAACTTCTTGGTGAAATTCGCGCTCTCAAAATAGCCCTTTCCCTATCATGAAATCACTACGCTTATGGCAAAGGGAGTGTTCAGCCAGGGCGCTAAGCTGTTACCGAAACGGCCAAAAGCACTTTCTTTGTCTCGCTACTCCTGGAGCTGGGAAGTCTGTCATGGCTGCGGAAGTGGCAAAAAAACTTTTCGACCAAGACCTGATAGACTTTGTGCTTTGTTTTTCCCCCTCCCGAGAAGTTGCACTTGGGTTGCAAAGAACATTTCAGCGTCGTCTAGAAAACCGCTTTGATGGTTATCTGGGCTCACTCGGTGACTCACTGACCTATCAGGCAATGATCAACCTTGATGATAATTTCTGGGCGCTTCTCCAACATTCCCGAGTATTTGTAGTATTTGATGAAATCCATCATTGCGCAGGGAATGAACTGGCTCGGTCTAATACCTGGGGTGAGGCTATTTTGTCGAATATCCAAAGCCAGGCTGCCTATACGCTGGCTTTAACCGGCACACCGTGGCGGACTGATGCATTACCCGTGACCCTTGGAAAGTACTTAGTACCTGATACCAGCGTCATTTGTGATTACACATACGGTCTACAGCAGGCCATCACTGACAAAGTCTGTCGTTTCCCGAAAGTCGTGCTGATTGACAATGATAAAATTGAATTGAGGAAAGAGAGCGAAACTGAAACGTTCACCAGCCTCCAATCTTACCTCTCTAATGGTAAAGGCTCTTACATGTCCTTTATCCAAGACGAAAACTGTATTTGTTACTTGCTTGAACTGGCGACATCTAAGCTAGAAGAGCTCAGAGTAAATAAGCCAAATGCGGGAGGATTGATAGTGGCATCTTCGGTAAGTCATGCCCTTGGTATTCACCGGATTCTCAAGGAAAAACGCCAAATAGATGCAAAACTGGTGACATACAGACACGAAAACAGCAGTGCAATCATTGATAGTTTCCGCCATTCTTCAGACGATTGGATTATCAGCGTTGGGATGATCAGCGAAGGGACAGACATTCCCAGACTACAAGTATGTTGTCACTTGAGTAGCGTGAAGACGGAAATGTACTTCCGGCAGGTTTTGGGACGTATCATGCGTATCGAAGCCAGTGATACTGAGGAAGCTTGGATGTATACCTTCGCGGAGACAAATCTCTCTATATTTGCCCACCGCATGGACGTTGAAGTCCCCGACTACAAAATTACGGAGACCCACACGGTGGATATTTCTATGTCAAATCCTTCATCTATTCGTACCTCACAAGCCGCTAATGAGCTAGGTTACGTTCATGTCGAGTGGCCTGATAGTCCTGACCGAGAACCTTCCATTAGCGGCAGCAGGCATGTCAGTTCAAATACCGCCTTAGAATCATCTTATTTTGACGTAGTAGGTCAATTTAGAGAGAAAATCATCAGTGCTTTTTCCTAGATTACTGGTGCAGGTAGAGTGACAAGAAGATGGGGAATCTTGAAATGGAATTCGTAACATTAGCATCGGAAAAAGACTGCAAACGAGCTCTAAAAAGAATAGAAGCCTTATTTGATGCAGAACCTGGCACCCCAGAAGGCGATGAGCTTGAGCTGCTAGTTTCTTTGGTAGAGGCGTATGAAGATCTTCATCACCCGATTTGAGCTGGAATAACCTTGGTGTTGAATCGCCAAAAAATCTGCTCCTGAACAGTCATAGATTGGCTTTAAACTACTGCGAAGCATAAAATAGTAAGACTGCATCCTGCCATAGACTTGGTTAGGAACAATTGACCACTATACGTGCAACTAATGTAGCGCTCGCTATCATTGGATGATTTTGCTTCCATAGATTACTTTTGTTCATTATTTATTCAAATAGAACGCTTAACATTTCAAGGGTCATTCATTCACGGAGAGAATTGATGGTCCTTAAAACAAACATCCTACTCGCTGCTGTATTTGCTCTTAGCTCTTTTGGAGCAACCGCAAAAGACGTCAAAGTGGTCACATGGAACATGGAGCACCTCGCTGCAAAAGATGGTGAAGGCTGCTTTCCTAGGGAACAGAGAGACTATGAAGCTCTTGCGAACTTTGCGTCGACCGTAAAAGCTGACATATATGCTGTGCAAGAAGTCGAGAGTGTCGACGCTCTAAAACGCGTCTTTCCGGAAGACAAGTTTGACTATGTCATTTCAGACCGAGCCTCAACATCATACGAATGTGATGACTTCTATCCAGAGAAATCCACTCCTCAACGGGTAGGATTTGCCATCAGAAAAGACATCAACTATATCGACACTAAAGAAGATGACCTCAACGAACTTACGCTAAATGGCAAGCTCAGATATGGGATTGCTATTGAGCTTCCAGACGCCAACTTAAAAATCCTAAATGTTCATCTCAAATCAGGCTGCTGGGGTGACCCCATCAGCAAAGGTTGGAGTTCTTGTAAGAAATTAAGACAACAGCTACCAATACTCAAGGATTGGATAGCAGACAATAGTACTGATAGCGGTGTAATGGTATTAGGAGACTTTAACAGAAGACTTGCTGCACCAGGTGATACAACGGTGCAATACCTCGGCGCTGGAATTTATAACGCTGTGGGGGTAACGCCTGGATGCCATCCAAAGTATCCTGACCTTATAGATCACATTCTGCTGACCCCAAAAGCTACAGACCTCCTCAAGCAGCCTGGCATTGACGTTTACGCTTTCGGTTCTAAAAAGGGAATCGCGCGTGAAGATAAAATGCTATCTGATCATTGCCCTATCTCTGTCACTCTAGAGTATTAACATGGCGATATGCGGGCAGCGTCTGAGAACAATGCCCGCGCACTTTGTCGCGGATGACTTATGACCGAAGAAGAACTTAAGTTAGAAAATCGAAAGCTCGATATCCAGCTACAAATACACCAAGAAAACCAGCGATTTGAGCGCAGACGCATTGAAATTGAGGAACATAAACGGGTTTACCATAACCCCGTATTTATCGCACTCTGTAAGCGTAGATTTGTGTTTCAACGCATTGATGGCAAAAATGACCTCGCATATCATGCGGATTAGATAGTAATAGAGTTGCTTATTCGCATTGGGAGCAGAAGTTGCAAGTTGTTGGTAGCAAATGGTTTAAAGTTGATTTTCATTGTCATTCTCCTGCCTCAGATGACTTTCCTAGGTCTGACAAGACTCCTACCTGTACTTACCGAGAATGGCTCTTGGGTCAAATGTCCAATGAAGTGGACTGCGTGGTATTGAGTGATCACAATACGGGTGCTGGTCTAGATACAATTCGAGCAGAACTAGAAGCGCTCAAAGCTGAGTACGATTCTGGTGAGAGTAATGGGTATCGGGACATTGTTATTATGCCCGCAGTGGAGCTCACAGCAGCGGGCAACGTACATGTTCTTGCTATCTTGCATGACGACGCTACGTCCTCAACCATTAGTGAACTGGTGGGTAGTTGCGGTCTTCCTTCCACCCAAGGCAAGAATCATTCATTGGAGCTGACATATGGTACACGTGGGATTGTTGATGCTATCCATGGCTTTTCTACACCTGCTTTGGCCATTCTGGCGCATGTAGACGAGCATAAAGGAGTTTTCAAGAATTCCAATCAAGGGTCAGTAAGCAGTGTTTTTGATGCAAATCCAGATGCTATAGAGCTAATCGGTGAGGTGGATGCTCTCGAACCTTATCAGAAGAAACTCATCGAGGATCTAGCTTGGGTAAAAGGTTCTGACGCGCATTCTATTGAAGAGATGGGTCAGGGCTACACATGGGTTAAGATGATAAAGCCTTCTTTTGAAGGGTTAAAAGTAGCACTGTCTGATCCTAAGCACTGTATAAAACGCGGACCTAAACAGCCACCTGCGATCCCATCGCAGCAAATCACCAAATTAACTTTAAAGACCAAGATGTGCCAAGACGTCGGTGGTAATCCCATCAACATTGAGCTAAGCCCTTGGTATACCACAATTATAGGGAGCCGTGGTTCGGGTAAGTCAACGTTGATAGAAGCGATGCGCTTGAGTCTCCGTCGTGATGAAAACCTTCCTCAGATACAACAAAGCAATATCGATGCATTCAAAAAGGTGGGGTCGGAAGGGGCTATGTCACCTGACTCATTCATCGAACTTGAGTACCGTAAAGGTCAGGAGAAATACAAGCTGACATGGTCACCGACAAATACTCATTTTCATCACCTCAATAAGGAAAGTGGGCAGTGGGAAGAAGAAGAAACCTTTAATACATCGCGCTTTCCAGTCTCGATTTACTCACAAAAAATGTTGTATGAAATGGCGACTCAACCGAATTCATTTCTACGCGTAATCGATGAAAGTGAAACGGTAAATTATGCAAAGTGGGTACAAGATAAACTCAATCTTGAAACTAAGTATAAGCAGTACTGTTCAGAAGAGCGTGAAGCCCTGCGAGCTATCGAAAACCTAACAATCACTAAAGGCCAACTACAAGACGTTGATCGTAAGCTTCAAACCTTAAAAGAGGCGGGATTAGAGTCACTTCAACAAGCGCTTACCAGCGATAAGGAAGAGTTAGGTAAATCGGAAGACAGTAAGCAGAAGGTCGCCGATTTAATCGAGGGGCTTGAAGGCATTTGCACAGAGAGCAATGCAGCAGAAATTGACGATCCTGAATCTGACTTAGGTAAGTGGCAACTTGAGGTCAATGAAATTCACGACACCTTGAATGCAGCAGTACTCGCGTTAATCGAAGAGTCAAAGGCAAAGTTGGTAAAGTCATCTCAACAAGCTTATCTTCATACGCTCAAGTCCCGAATCGCTGTTAATTCTGCCGAGTTAAACACCAAGGTATCTGAACTAAACAACGCGAAAATTGATCACGAAGAACTGAGTGCTCTTATGGACTCGCAAGCAGAATTGCAACTGGTTCTAAATAACGAGCAAGGTTTGAAAGACGACCTTGCTTTAGCTCAAGCAAGCAAAGCTGAAGCGTACGGGGAACTCGTCACGCATAGGGAGAATCTAACCAAAGTTCGTAATAAGTTCATCGAGGAGCTTGGTTTAACGGAGCTAAAAATCCAGGTGCTTCCTCTGGCATGTTCGAGCGACCGGTTAGTCAAGGGTTACCAGGCGGCCTCAGGAATCGAAAGATTCGATAGCCACATCTTTGATGAAGGCACTCCGAATAGCTTATTATTCGACCTAAACAATTTTAACAAATTCAATCCTAGAAGCGCGGAGCAGCGATATGCTGAGTTGGCAAAACTAAAGCGTTTTCATATCGCTTGTGTCAAAAAGGAAGAGAGTACTGACTATTCCGCGATACATGGTTCACTAAGAACTCGATTGGGGCAGCTGCAGGATGAAAGGTTGGATGACTTACATTGTTGGTTTCCTGACGACGGTCTTCAAATTCAGTTCCAAGATTCGATTGGTCAGTTTCGTCAGCTAGAAAGGGCGTCACCAGGCCAAAAATCTGCGTCTATGTTGTCGTTTTTGATGTCATATGGCGAAGATCCGCTCATCCTAGATCAGCCTGAAGATGACTTGGATTGCGCTATGCTTGCCAGCTCTGTGATTCCTGCGATTTCAAATAATAAGAAACGCAGACAACTAGTAGTCGTAACTCATTCTGCGCCAATTGTGGTGAACGGGGATGCAGAGCTAGTAGTGGGGATGAAACAGCAAGCTCAAAGGTTAGAGCCTCATATCTCTGGAGGACTTCAAGAGGAGACGGTCAAGGAGTTTATATGTTTCCAAATGGAAGGTGGTGAAAAAGCCTTTAGAACTAGATTCAAGCGCATCATAGGTTAGATAAAGCAAACTAAAAAGCTCAGCTAAATGTTGAGCTTTTTAAATCCACAAATCTTTCAGTTAGCATTAGAAAATTTATCGAATAATTTTGAAGTGAGACTGCTCGGAGTTGCCTTGTCTAAAGCGAAAAGGGGCAGAAATGTGCCGATGTCTGAGGTCAAACTAGCGAGCCAATGTACAGATCGAGATAGGTTTTGGGTATGGAATTTGGGTTGGTCGCTCAACTACAGGCACATCTTGCTCCGCAAGATCACGGAATAAAATGTGGACAACGCTCCGCGTTGACACACAGTTTATTTCCGCTTGTACCCGTAGTCACTCCCAAGAGCAATAATAATTTTTTTATAAATATTGAATATCCATTCAATGGGGCAAGTGGGCAAAAAGGTTGGATTAAATGGATGACATAGATGGTTGCTCGACTAAAAACTAAGTTGCATTGCTATCGTTCCGCTTACATCTGAAGCGATGCGCTCCACTAACACTGGCAATATTACAAGTCTCTAATTGACAATATTTCTTAATCAAAATCGATATTAGGAAAAT
>NZ_LASY01000115.1:0-530 GCF_000973155.1 Grimontia sp. AD028
GCGGCCAGCTACACCTTGACACTCAGTGAAGCGCCAACCGCTGATTTCACCGTGACTATCGTCGTGGCTCACAAGACCACCGAAGATGGCGATGTCACGCCGGTGACCCGCGATGTGGTCATTGCGGCAGGCACCACGTCCACTGACTTCACCGTCGACACCCTGGATGACAGCCTCAATGAATCGGCGGATGATGATGTCTTTACTGTGTCAGTAGATTCAACATCCGGTGGTGACTTTGAAGCGCAGCCAACCGCACCGGCCGCTGTCGAAACCACCATCAATGATGGCACCACCACCGACGCACCAACCCTGACGCTGACGGGCGATGCCTCAGTGAATGAAGGTGAAGCGGCCAGCTACACCTTGACACTCAGCGAAGCGCCAACCGCTGATTTCACCGTGACTATCGTCGTGGCTCACAAGACCACGGAAGATGGCGATGTCACGCCGGTTACCCGTGATGTGGTCATTGCGGCAGGCACTACGTCTACCGACTTTATGGTTGATACGCTTGATGACAGCCTGAA
>NZ_LASY01000116.1:0-1238 GCF_000973155.1 Grimontia sp. AD028
GCGGATGATGACGTGTTTACCGTCTCGGTGAATGCCACCTCTGGCGGTGATTTTGAGGCGCAGCCAACGGCTCCAGCTGCTGTCGAAACTACCATCAATGACGGCACCACCACGGATGCACCGACGCTTAGACTGACCGGCGATGCCTCAGTGAATGAAGGCGAAGCGGCCAGCTACACCCTCACCCTGTCGGAAGCGCCAACTGCTGATTTCACCGTGACTATTGTCGTGGGACATAAAACCACGGAAGATGGCGATGTCACCCCGGTGACCCGCGATGTGGTCATTGCGGCTAACACTACCTCGGTCGACTTTACCATTGATACCCTGAACGACAGCCTGAATGAATCGGCGGATGATGACGTGTTTACCGTCTCGGTGAATGCCACCTCTGGCGGTGATTTTGAGGCGCAGCCAACGGCTCCAGCTGCTGTCGAAACCACCATCAACGATGGCACCACCACGGATGCGCCAACCCTGACCTTAACAGGCGATGCCTCTGTCATTGAAGGTGAAGCGGCCAGCTACACGCTTACCCTGTCGGAAGCACCGACGGCTGACTTTACGGTCACTGTGGTGATTGGTCACAAGACCACAGAAGATGGTGATGTGACGCCTGTTACCCGTGATGTCGTCATCGCTGCGAACACCACCTCGGTCAACTTCACCGTTGATACGCTTGATGACAGCCTCAATGAATCGGCGGATGATGACGTGTTTACCGTCTCGGTGAATGCTACCTCCGGCGGTGACTTTGAGGCGCAGCCAACGGCGCCAACTGCCGTCGAAACCACCATCAATGATGGCACCACCACGGATGCGCCAACCCTGACATTGACGGGTGATGCCTCAGTGAATGAAGGTGAAGCGGCCAGTTACACCCTCACCCTGTCGGAAGCGCCAACCGCTGATTTCACCGTGACTATCGTCGTGGCTCACAAGACCACGGAAGATGGCGATGTCACGCCGGTGACCCGTGATGTGGTGATCGCGGCGAACACCACTTCCATCGATTTCACCGTGGATACGCTTGATGACAGCCTGAACGAATCTGCCGATGATGATGTCTTTACCGTCTCGGTGAATGCCACCTCCGGTGGTGACTTTGAGGCGCAGCCAAGCGCCCCGGCTGCGGTGGAAACCACCATCAATGACGGCACCACCACGGATGCGCCTACCCTGACACTGACGGGCAATGCGTCAGTGAATGAAGGTGAAGCGGCCAGCTACACCTTGAC
>NZ_LASY01000117.1:0-395 GCF_000973155.1 Grimontia sp. AD028
ACCGCACCGGCCGCTGTCGAAACCACTATCAATGATGGCACCACTACGGATGCGCCAACCCTGACACTGACAGGTGATGCGTCTGTCATTGAAGGTGAAGCGGCCAGCTACACCCTCACCCTGTCGGAAGCGCCAACCGCTGATTTCACCGTGACCATCATCGTGGGACACAAGACCACGGAAGATGGCGATATCACGCCGGTCACCCGCGATGTGGTGATCGCTGCGAACACCACTTCCATCGATTTCACCGTCGATACCCTGGATGACAGCCTCAACGAATCGGCAGATGATGATGTGTTTACCGTCTCTGTGGATGCCACCTCCGGCGGTGACTTTGAGGCGCAGCCAAGCGCCCCGGCTGCGGTAGAAACTACCATCAATGACGGCACCAC
>NZ_LASY01000118.1:0-7716 GCF_000973155.1 Grimontia sp. AD028
CTGATCGGCATTAAGCCGATAGGCTCCGTTCTTTTAATACCGCAAAGGAAGGCTTACAGCTTGATCACAACACGGCCAGTGATTTGACCATTGGTGATGGCTTCTGCTGCGTCTGGCACTTCTTCCAGCGAGATTTCGCGACAGCCGTTATTGTAGTAGCTCGTTGGCAGCAACTCAGAGATACGTTGCCACGCTTTCTGGCGACGCTCGAAAGGCGCGTACACAGAATCGACACCCAGCAGTTTCACGCCGCGGAGGATAAATGGCATGACTGTGGTTGGCAGATCGAAGCCGCCCGCCAGCCCACATGCTGCGACTGCGCCGTCGTAATCAACCTGCGCCAGCACTTTTGCCAGCATCTTGCTGCCAACGGTATCTACCGCGCCAGCCCAAATTTGTTTTTCCAATGGGCGAGCAGGTTCTTCAAATTCGCTACGCTCTACCACGCGCGACGCGCCCAGCGATTTCAGCCATTCACCGTTCTCGCTTGAACGGCCTGTTACCGCAACGACTTGGTAACCCAGTTCAGACAGCAGCGTGACCGCCACTGAACCGACACCGCCACTTGCGCCTGTCACCAGGATTTCACCTTTCTCTGGTGTGATGCCAGCATCTTGCAATGCCTGTACACAAAGCATGGCTGTCAAACCCGCAGTACCGATTTTCATTGCCTGATCGCCAGAGAGCTTTTCTGGCAGTGGAACCAACCAGTCAGCTTTGAGGCGCGCTTTTTGTGCCATGCCACCCCAATGGGTTTCACCGACGCCCCATCCAGTCAGTACCACTTTCTGTCCGGCGGTAAAACGTGAATCTGAAGATTCTGCCACTGTCCCTGTTAGGTCGATACCTGGCACCATTGGGAACTCACGACAGATCTTGCCTTTGCCCGTAATAGCCAGACCATCTTTGTAGTTCAGTGAGGAGTAATCCACGTCGATCAGCACATCGCCTTGTGGCAGTCGGCTAACGTCGAGTTCTTGAATGCTTGAAGTGGTGATTTTGTCAGCTTGGTCCAGTACCAGTGCTTTGAACATGGGATGTCCTCCGGAAAGGGGAATAAACGTATGAAATACAGTGTAGAACCAAAGTGGTCATGAAAATAATGAAACTAAATCATGATTAATATGCATTATGCGCATAGCTCTATAGCAATGCTTCGCTACAAATAACAAAGCCGGGTATTAAACCCGGCTTTGATGACGACACGTTTTTGTTTAAACGCGCTCAAACACCGTAGCAATACCCTGGCCTAATCCGATACACATGGTGGCAAGGCCCAGCTCGACATCATTGTGCTCCATCAGGTTGATAAGCGTAGTAGAGATGCGTGCGCCTGAACAACCAAGAGGGTGACCCAGTGCGATCGCGCCACCGTTGAGGTTCACTTTTTCGTCGACTTTATCCAGCAAGCCCAGATCTTTTGCACAAGGCAGTGACTGCGCAGCGAAGGCTTCGTTAAGCTCAATCATGCCGATGTCATCAATGCTGACACCTGCACGCTTCAGCGCTTTTTGTGTTGCCGGTACAGGACCATAACCCATGATAGAGGGATCGCAGCCTGCTACAGCCATCGAACGCACGCGAGCACGAATAGGCAGACCGAGCGCTTTGGCTTTGTCTTCGCTCATCACCAGCATGGCTGCAGCACCGTCAGACAACGCGGAAGATGTACCTGCGGTTACCGTACCATTGGCTGGGTCGAACACAGGACGCAGACCTGAAAGGGTTTCCACTGTGGTTTCCGGACGGATAACTTCATCGTTTTCCATCAGGAACAGTCCGCCTTTCTCATCATGGGCTTCGGTAGGCATGATTTCGTTCTTAAAGCGGCCTTCCACGGTGGCAGCATACGCGCGCTGGTGGGAGCGGGCAGCAAAGGCATCTTGCTGCTCACGGCTGATACCATGAATGCGACCCAACATCTCTGCGGTCAGACCCATCATGCCGGCGGCTTTTGCCACAGACTTGGAAAGACCCGGGTGGAAGTCGACACCGTGAGTCATAGGAACATGACCCATGTGCTCAACACCACCAATCAGGCAGACATCAGCATCGCCCACTTGAATGGCACGCGCGGCATCATGCAGTGCCTGCATGGAAGAGCCACACAGACGGTTAACCGTAGTCGCGGCTACTGTATGTGGAATGCCTGCCAGTAGTGCTGCGTTACGGGCCACGTTGAAGCCTTGTTCCAGTGTTTGCTGCACACAGCCCCAGTAGATATCCTCGATTTCTGTTGGATCTAATTGTGGGTTACGTGCCAGCAGTGATGCCATCAGGTGCGCTGACAAATCTTCCGCACGGGTGTGGCGGAAAGCACCGCCTTTGGAGCGGCCCATCGGGGTTCGAATACAATCGACAATCACGACGTTTTTCATGTTGTTTTCCCTCTCAATTCCTTGTGGTTAGGCAGACTGTCGTTGGGCATCGAAATACCCTTCGCCTTTGGCAGCTTTGTCGCGAAGACCTTGTGGCACTTCATAAGCAGGGCCCAGGTTGGCCAGTTGGTCAGCCATAGCAACATAGTTTGCCAGTCCAATGGTATCCAGATAACGGAATACACCGCCTCGGAATGGAGGGAAGCCAAGGCCATAAACCAGCGCCATGTCTGCTTCCTGAGGAGTCGCGATAATGCCTTCTTCCAGACAACGCACCACTTCGTTGATCATCGGAACCATCATGCGGTTGATGATCTCTTCGTCGCTGTAATCGGTCGCCGAACCGAGTACTGATGACAGCAGGCCTGCGACATCAGCATCCACGTCTTTCTTCGGTTTGCCTTTGCGGTCGACCGAGTATTTGTAGAAACCGACGCCATTCTTCTGACCAAAGCGCTCGGACTCAAACATCACATCCACAGCATCGCGGTAGCTTTTCGCCATACGTTCTGGGAAGCCTTCTGCCATCACAGCCTGTGCATGGTGCGCAGTATCAATGCCTACGACATCAAGTAGGTAAGCAGGACCCATTGGCCAGCCGAATTTCTTCTCCATCACTTTGTCGACTTTGGTAAAGTCAGCACCGTCACGAAGCAGCATGCTGAAACCGGCAAAGTAGGGGAACAGCACGCGGTTTACAAAGAACCCTGGGCAGTCGTTGACGACCACTGGGCTTTTACCCATCTTGGCGGCGTAGGCCACTACGCGTGCCACGGTTTCTTCTGAGGTATCTTTACCGCGAATGACTTCTACCAATGGCATGCGGTGCACGGGGTTAAAGAAGTGCATGCCGCAGAAATTTTCTGGTCGCTTGAGCGATTTCGCCAACAGATCGATAGGAATCGTGGAGGTGTTGGAAGTCAGTACTGCACCTTCTGGTAGCAAGGCTTCCACTTCGCTCAGTACTGCCGCTTTCACTTTCGGGTTCTCTACCACGGCTTCAACAACCACGTCAGATTGCTCGATACCTGCGTAGTGAAGGCTAGGGGTGATTGAGGCAAGTACCTCTGCCATTTTCAAACCGTTAAGACGACCACGCTCCAATTGCTTGTTCAGCAGTTTGGAGGCTTCTTTCATGCCGGTTTCAAGCGAAGCCTGACTGATGTCTTTCATCAGTACCGGTACACCTTTGCTGGCTGACTGGTAAGCGATACCGCCACCCATGATGCCTGCACCCAGTACAGCGCCACGCTCAGTTGGCTTGCCTTCTTTAGCGGCTTTCTTGGCTTTGGATTTCAGGTACTGATCATTGAGGAAAATACCAACCAGTGCCTGAGTGACATCGTTCTTCGCCAATTTGACGAAGTGTTTGTTCTCAACCAGTAAAGCACTGTCACGATCGGAGCGTGACGCTTCTTCAATCGCCACAACGGCTGTCATAGGAGCTGGGTAGTGAGGACCTGCCACACGCGCCACCATGCCTTTGGCCATGGTGAAGCTCATGGTGGCTTCAATCTTGTTCAGTTGCAGTGGCGCTTTTTTCTGTGCGCGACGTGATTGCCAATCCAACTTGCCTTCAATGGCTTGCTTAGCAAGGGCAATCGCGGCATCACGCAGATCATCCGGTGCCGTCACGGCATCAACCAGACCGATTTTGAGTGCTGCATCTGCTTTGCTTTCTTTACCAGCGGTGATGAGCTCCATCGCGGTATCAGCACCCACCAGGCGAGGCATTCGCACGGTTCCGCCAAAGCCCGGCATGATGCCAAGTTTTGTTTCTGGCAGGCCGATGCGCGCGGTGGAATCAGCAATACGGAAATCAGTAGCAAGAATACACTCGCAGCCACCTCCCAGCGCGAAACCGGAAATGACGGAAACGGTAGGGAAAGGCAGATCTTCGAGTTTGTTGAAGATATCGTTCGCGTGCGTGACCCAATTTGAAAGCTCTTCCTCTGGCTTGGCAAACAGGCCGAGGAATTCAGTGATATCTGCGCCTACGACAAATGCTGGTTTGGCAGACGTCAGCAGCAGGGCTTTTACGTCGGACTTTTGCGAGAGAGCGTTAAGCGCCTCGTTGAGACTTTCCAGTGTCGCAAGGTCGAATTTGTTAACAGAGCCGGGTGCATCGAGGTTCAGCTCCGCGAGGCCATCTTCTAGATAGCGCACGGACAGGGTGTCACCTTGGTAAATCATGTTCTATCTCCGTATTGCCAGATCTTTGTCTGGTTTGGTTTACCTTTAGGTAGAGGGTAGTCGTTATAGTCAGCTTTAGTCTGAGCCGGGCTGAACAAAAAGGCAATAGAAATGTTAAACAGATGTTTGAAATTTGTGTTTAAACTATCTGTTTAAATCTTACGTTCTCACTATTTCAACGAGTTAGCGCTTTTGCTGTGTTACGATTTTCTTGTGTTAAAATCCCGCGCCTTTTCAACTTATGGTGACTCGCATGAATACCTCGCCTTATCTGATCCCGTTATCACCCGTGATATCGGAAGAAGAGATAAAGAAGAGCCGCTTTATTACCTATCTCGCCCACACGCCAGGCATCGAGAGTGCCAAAGCGTTTGTGGCAGAAATAAAAGCCAAGCATGCCGATGCACGCCATAACTGTTGGGCATTCGTTGCTGGGCGTCCTGAGGACTCGATGAGTTGGGGCTTCAGTGATGACGGAGAACCTTCCGGCACGGCCGGTAAACCTATACTTGCGCAGCTATCTGGCAGTGGTGTGGGTGAGATCACTGCGGTGGTGACACGCTACTATGGCGGTATCCGACTGGGAACAGGTGGACTGGTCAAAGCTTATGGTGGCGGTGTGCAACAGGCGCTACTGCAACTGGCAACGAAAGAGAAGGCGATTACGGTTCAGTTCACAATAAGCTGTGAATACCCTCACATTGCCTTGATCGAATCGATACTGGCTTCCCATAACGCGGTTCAGGTTAATACTGAATTCAGCCATAATGTGGAGATGACAGTGGAAGTGGATGCACGGAGTGCCGAACAGATCGCAGCGGAGATTTTTAATCGCTCCCGCGGTCAGGTTAGCGTGGCCGGGCTTGATAAAAATACATAATTCAGGCTCACCCCTGAATATAAGGATGAGCCGTCTAAGGCTATGCAATTTCGTTCAATTATCCGGATTGTCGGGCTTCTTCTTGCCCTTTTCAGTATCACCATGCTGGCGCCAGCCGTGGTGGCATTCATTTACCGCGATGGTGAAGGTTTCCCTTTTGTTCTCACTTTCTTCCTTCTTCTCGCGGGTGGTGGTCTTCTCTGGTTTCCTAACCGACGTTTCAGACATGAATTGAAAGCCCGTGATGGCTTTTTGATTGTGGTGCTGTTCTGGACGGTAATCGGCAGCGCAGGGTCCATTCCGTTCATGCTGTCAGAACAACCCAATATGTCGGTAACCGACGCCTTCTTTGAATCCTTCTCCGGTCTGACGACGACTGGGGCAACTGTGATGGTGGGGCTCGACAACCTGCCAAAAGCGGTACTGTTTTATCGCCAGCTTCTGCAATGGTTTGGGGGCATGGGTATCATTGTGCTCGCAGTCGCCATTCTGCCAGTGCTCGGTATCGGTGGTATGCAGCTTTATCGTGCTGAAATCCCGGGGCCGGTTAAAGACAGCAAGATGACACCGCGTATTGCAGAAACGGCGAAAGCGCTGTGGTACATCTATCTTGCGCTGACAGTTTCCTGCGCATCAGCTTACTGGCTGGCGGGGATGTCGGTGTTCGATGCTATCAGCCACAGTTTCTCGACGGTCGCTATCGGCGGATTCTCAACCCATGATGCAAGTATCGGCTATTTCAACAGCCCGGCGATTAACTTCATCACGGTGTTCTTTCTCTTTATCTCAGCGTGCAATTTCTCGCTACACTTTGCCGCTTTTGCCAGTGGCAAGCTACATCCCGGTTTCTATTTCAAAGACCCAGAGTTCCGTGCGTTTATCGTGATCCAGCTTATTCTGCTGGCGATTGTGTTTGGCATGTTGATTAACCATGGCACTTACGAGTCTGAGTTTGAGGCTTTTAACCAGGCCATCTTCCAGACCGTATCGATCTCCACGACAGCGGGTTATACCACGACGAGTTTTTCTGAGTGGCCATTATTCCTGCCGGTGCTTCTACTGTTTTCTTCTTTTATAGGTGGGTGTGCAGGCTCAACGGGCGGCGGTATGAAAGTGATCCGAATCCTACTGTTGTCACTACAAGGTTCTCGTGAACTGAAACGTTTGGTGCATCCAAGGGCGGTGTACACTATCAAAGTGGGCAACAAAGCATTGCCTCAACAGGTGGTGGATGCAGTTTGGGGATTCTTCTCGGCCTATGCGCTGGTATTTGTCATCTGTATGCTGGGGCTTATCGCTACGGGTATTGATGAGTTAACGGCGTTCTCTGCGGTTGCGGCAACCCTTAACAACCTCGGCCCTGGTTTGGGCGAGGTTGCAGTTCACTTTGGCGATATTAATAGTGGCGCGAAATGGGTACTGATTGTCTCCATGTTGTTCGGACGTCTCGAAGTGTTCACCTTACTGGTTCTTTTTACGCCGACCTTCTGGCGTAGCTGATAGCTTTTATAGGAATAATGATGAAAAAGGCGCTTTTACTTCACTCGAGTCGTGAAGGGCAGACAGTAAAGATTCTTCGTTCTATTGAAAGCGAATTGGCAGGTAACTACGAATGTGAGCTGGTGGACCTGCACGACATGCCTGAGGTGAATTGGGCGGAATATGACAAGGTACTGATTGGTGCGTCAATTCGGTATGGTCACCTGAATAAGAAGCTATACCGGTTTATCGAAAACAACCTCTCTGCGCTCAACGAAAAGAAAGCTGCCTTTTTCTGCGTGAATCTGACAGCACGCAAACCTGGTAAAGACACACCGGAAGGTAGTGTCTATATGAAGAAGTTCAGAAAACTGTCGTCTTGGCAGCCAGAACTGCAAGATGTGTTCGCCGGTGCGCTCTATTATCCCCGCTATAAGCTTTTCGATCGTGTCATGATTCAGTTCATCATGAAGATGACAGGCGGCGAAACTGACCCAACCAAAGAAGTTGAGTACACCAATTGGGATAGAGTGAAGGACTTTTCAGAGCGATTTCGTTCACTTTAATGCCGTTTTGGGCGAAAAGTAATCGAACGCACCGTTTTTCATAAAAAACCTCAAAAAAGCCCTTGCCAGATTTTCAGACCTCCCTATAATGCCGCCTCACCGACACGGAGAGCGGCTTCCACAGCGGAAACGCCAACTCAAATCGGTACGGCGAAGGCCTCAAAAATTGAGTTGAAATAAACGCTTGACGCGCTGTTTCGAATCAGTAAAATGGCCGCCC
>NZ_LASY01000119.1:0-18497 GCF_000973155.1 Grimontia sp. AD028
CCTTGAATTGAACGCATTGAGGGCCTCTGAATGCGAGCATCTTCAGGTAGTTTGGGTATATACCCTTGCAGACTGGTATGCCGATTTTTGCAGGGGGTAAAAAGGGAGTTCACCGTGACTGATAAAATCAAAATCGACATTGTGTCTGACGTTGTATGCCCGTGGTGCATCATCGGCTACAAACGCTTGGAGAGAGCTATCGATGAGCTGGGTATGCAGGATGTTATCGAGCTGGAATGGCAACCGTTCCAACTCAATCCTCATGTGGGGCCGGAAGGTGAGAATTTGCGAGAGCACTTGATGGGTAAATACGGCATCAGTCGGGAAGACAGCGACCGTAACCGCCAAAATTTAACGCAGTTGGGCCAAGAGCTTGGCTTCCAATTTTCATTCTTCGATGAGATGAAAACTCTGAACACCCGCGATGCGCATATTCTTTTGGAATACGCAAAAGAAAAGGGGAAGCAAACGGCACTCAAGCTGCGTTTGTTTGATGCTTACTTTTCTGAGAAGCAGGACATTTCGAACCGAGATACTTTGGCGAAACTGCTTGAAGAAGTGGGTCTAAGTGCTGAAGAAGGCATGGCCAAGCTAGAAGATGCTAAAGCAGCCAAGATCTTCAGCGACACTCAGAGTTACTGGCGTGGTCTTGGTGTTTCCTCCGTTCCAACGATCGTTTTCAATCGAGAAAGTGCAGTGACAGGCGCTCAACCTGTCGACGTGCTAAAGCAGATATTGAAAGAATTGGATTCTTAATATTGAGAAAGTCGACACATGGATCGTTCATTAGAATGCTCTGAATTTTAATATGACACGGATGTGATTATGAGTCTGTCAGACCACCCCCTCTGGCGTAAGCCCCAGCATCACTTAGACAGCGAAAAATCCAGCGATCACGTTCACTGGCTTGAGCTGTTCTATGACTTGGTGCATGTGGTTTCTATCTTCGTTCTGGGCAATTACCTCAGCCATCACCTAAGTGTGGAAGGTTTTGCCATCTTCGCCATGCTGTTCGTTGTGGTGTGGTTTGCCTGGTTCGATCTCAGCCTGTTCAACTCGCTATACGTGAGTACAGATATACGCCACCGACTGGTGATGGCAGCGCAGATCCTAACGGTGATGTTGATGACCTCGTCAATCCATTCGATTGACCACGGTGGCTGGGCGTTTTTTGCTGTTGGTTATGCCCTGAACAGATTGATCATTGCTTATCTCTATCGCCGGGCAAAAAAAGTAGGGGATTCTGAAGCCTCGCTACCTTGTGAAATGTCCCGTAACTACGGGAGCGCTTCTGTCATTTTTGCAGTGAGTGCTTTCCTGCCACAGCCTTACGGTTACATCTTGTTTGGCATTGGTATGGTGGTGATCTGGGCGCTGTTTGTTATGCCAAAGATTGGGATTATACGACATGAACGTCTGGTGCCGAGATTGGGTCACATGGCAGAGCGTTTTGCCCTGTTACTGCTGATTGTCGTCGGTGAAGGCTTTTTCAAACTGATCATCACTTTGTCAGAATACGGTGTCTCCAACGTGTCGCCGGATGTATTTGTAAACTACATTATCGGTGGTTTTTCATTGCTGGTGATGTGTTGGATTTACTTTGATTTTGCAGGCAACGGAAAACCACGAAATACAGATCCTAAAACCATGATGCAATGGACGTTATCTCACCTCTTGCTCATGTTGTCTGCGGTATGTGTGGGTGTGGCTTTGTCTGCTGAAGTGAAAGTGGGCTTCTGGGATCACTACCCGTTCAAGTATGCAGTCATTGGCTGTCTTGGTCTGGCTGGCTATCTCTATGCGTTGCTTCTTATTCAGAATGTGATTGAAGAGCGTACGGCACACCAATTTGCGACCGCTAAAATCCGCATGGTGGGCATTGGCCTATCCTTTGTGGCGCTAGCGATTGTCGCTTTTGTTCCGGCACTCATCGGCAACTTCGTTTGGGGTGCAGCACTGATTTCTCAGGCGGTGATCCCAATGCGAAATGCGTATGTCGCGATATCAGCGGCCGATACGCAAGCCAAAACTGAAGTGGAAGATGCGGGTTAATCAGGTGCAAGCGGTCGACAAAAAGCTGCCGGAATCCATCACGCCTTTTCAAATCGCGGTGCTGGTGCTTTCTGTATTTGTCGTGCTTTCGCTGATGGTAGAAATTCTGTTCCCACTCTCTGCTGAAACGCGACAGATCCTGTTATATGTAGACACCCTGATCTGTGGGGTGTTCTTCATTGATTTCGTTCAGCAGTTCCGTGCAGCAGAGTCAAAGCTGCAATATATGAAATGGGGATGGCTGGATTTGATTTCCTGCATTCCTTTGATGGACGTAAACCAATTCGCCCGCATTCTGCGTGTGGTGCGTCTGGTTAGGGCGATCAAGTCGATATCTATGATCACCCATGCCATCAGCGAAAACAAAGCGTCTTCCTCACTCCACTTTCTGATTGCGACTTCGCTGATCATGATGGTGTTTGGTTCTATCTACGTGCTTTCTCTTGAGCGCGGCATGCCGGGCGCAAATATCCAGACTGCGGCAGACGCATTTTGGTGGACTTTCATTACCATCACGACCGTGGGTTATGGCGATTTCTATCCCGTGACTTTCGAAGGAAGAATTGTCGCCATTATGCTGATCACAATGGGGGTGGGCATGTTTGGCAGCTTTACCGCGGTGTTTGCTTCCTGGCTGATTGCCGAGCCGAAGGACAACAACTCGCCAGCATTGGAAGCTGAAGTGCAATCACTGCGAAAAGAAATTCAGGAGCTAAAAGCGCTGCTGAAAGACAACAAAGGCGTCTAACCGGACGCCTTTATTTTTCGTGTAAACAGCTCTTCTTATCGTTGGGTCAGTGCCAACTTGATACCCAGCCCGACAAATAACGTTCCCGTTACCCGGTTAAACCAGCGGATAAATGCAAGCTTGGCCAAGGTTTGCTTCATCAACTTTGCCGCACCACCATAAAACATCAAAGAGCCAAATGAGATTGCCATAAAGCTCAGCGTCATGATGAAAAACTGCGGTGCGACAGGCGCGTTGGTATCCAGAAATTGCGGAAAGAACGAAGCAAAAAAGACGATGGCTTTAGGGTTGGTTATCGCCAGCAGCAAACTTTCGCCAAAGTAATGGTGATAGCGCTTATTCGGTTTTTCACTCTCTTCAACTTTTGAATTGCCTATTCGACTTGAGCGAAAAATCTTGATGCCAAGGTAGATGAGATAAATGGCGCCTATGGCTTTAAAGACAGTAAAGACGAGGGAGGATGTCATCAAGAGTGCGCCCAGGCCAAGCATAGACACCACCGAGAGAATGAACAGCCCGACAATATTGGCAAAGCTTGAGGTGGCAACCACTGACATTTTTCCCGTGAGACCATTACGGATGGCCAGCAAAATAGCGGGCCCCGGGCTGGTGACATAGAAAAATGATACGAAAAGATAAAGCAGAAAAGTCTCTAGCTGCATGAAAAGCGCTACTCCCTAAGCACTGGCAGGCCTTACAGATCCAGGTAAAGCCTCAACATGTCTTTATGTTGAACCCCATTTTCCCAAATAGGCTCATCATAGTTGTCTAAAAAATGGTCTTTGACAACATCAAATACCCGAAAGCCCATTCGCTGGTAGAAAGTGAGCTGATAACCAAACGTACCCGTACCTAATTCCAGCCTTTTCATGTCTTTGGCACGAACGAATTGGATCATGTATCGAAGCAGTTGTGTGCCACAGCCTTTGCCCTGAAAGTCTGGGGACACCGCAATGTTAAATAGCTCCGCACGTTGGTTACCGATAGGCTTGACCACGCATGCTGCGACCACATTGTCATCAGATGTTGCAATGACACACCAAGAATCAAGTAGATAAGAGGCGATGCTGGATGCTGATGGATCCGCTTCGAGGAGCAGTGACGCAGGAATATGTTGGGGTGTTACTTCGCTGAAAGTGATATTAGCAGGCATCTGATAGATACCTTTTCATAGTAATTTTAAAAGTCGTAGAAAAAAGCATAAATATCCTTTTTGTCGAGCATGGCTCTGTCCTTTGGGCTTATCCATCACCAGGTAGGACTGCGTAGAGCGGCTCACCGGTTTTCGCGCAACGAAATTCGACCGTATTCCCCTATGGGACGCTGAAGGAAAGAGTCTTGCCAACACTTTCTGAACGATAGCGAGCGGTGAATTCAACATGTTCAACACCGTGTTGGTTTAGATGCGCGATAATGTTGTCTTCGTCCAGTGGAGAAATCAGTAGGCAAAGATGGTCAACATTATTCTCCATCTCTGTTGGTTCTCCACCACCTCGTCATCCCAGTTGACTATGAATATTGACAATATCAATCAAGGCATTGCCCTCGCGCAATTTGGTCAGCAAACCACGGAACGCCAGTATAAAATGCGATCATGCTCTTGCGTTTGTCAGTTCTGAGAACCAGATGATCTATGCCCAGAATGTTAAGCATGATTCCTCCTGAATGCGGTGACGCGACGTGTGCCTCGAAATATGGACTTTTTGCGCGGATTACAGAGACGTAATGGGCAAGCTGCGGCGACGTGCTTTGGATTTGTACCATGCTTCTTTTAAGTACCATCCAAGTGTACTAAGGAGTACAGATAGGGTGGTGAACATCAGTATTTGCGTTGGAAATTGGAGGAAAAATGCTTCAACGCCTGAAGTGGGTTCGTAAAGGAACAGCGAAGCCAGACGCGATGACAACAGAACGATGGTAAGGAACAATGCGGTACGGACGATGTAAGAGAACTTTCCATAGCGGCGTTCTTCTCCCCATCGATAAAAGCGTTTGTCGAGTTCCATATTCGTTCCGGATTTTCAACTAAGACATTGATGCGGAAGAATAAAACGAACCTTTAAATTATTGCATTGCGAGTTGTAAATTTGCGAGCCACTCAGCGGGACGCACGGTTAAAAAAGCGCGGTGCATCCTGCCTTGGGAGATGAACGAGGTTTAGGTTGGCTTCAATCGCGGTGTTGACCGCCAGAGAAGTCGGTGTGCCGAGCGTGATCAGTGTGGCGACACCAGATAACACCGCTTTTTGCACCAATTCGATGCTGCAACGACTGGTGACCAGTAAGGCTTGAGTCGGTGCCAGCGCTTTGCTGCGAATTGCCGTTCCCAGCGTTTTATCCAGCGCATTATGGCGGCCAATATCTTCCCGGCACAGCAAAATCTCGCCTTGTTCATTGACCAACATCGCCGCGTGAATGGCACCGCTGATATGCCCCAAAGACTGCCACTGACGGAGAGACTCCCGCAGTTTGAGGATGCTGTCGTTTTTGAGGGTATCGATATATGGTAAGGGTTCAAAGGTTGGTATGGCGTGTTCGAGAGATTCAGTACCGCAAATCCCACACCCCGTGCGACCAGCCAAATGACGCTTTGTCAGGGAAAGTCTCGCCTGTGCGCGGTTGGCAAGCTGCACATTCGCAATCAGCGCGTCGTCTTTCTTTTCGATGTTGATGTCATGGATTTCGCTGCCACTTCGGATAATCCGCTCACTGAAAGAAAAACCATAAATGAAATCTTCAATATCCTGAGGTGTCACCATCATCACTGCGTGGCTGACGTCGTTGTAGCTGATGGCCAGTGGCGTTTCAGTTGGCAGGGTTGCAAACGAAGTGACCTGACTCTCGTCATCAATGTAATGATGCAGCGAGTGGGGAGGAAGTGGCGCATCCGGCTGCGCTTCGTCATCTTTCATTTTGCGATTCGTCATTCTCAGCCCTGAGCGGTATGTATGTCACGAAGCATAGTGCCAACCAGTTTAACGTGTTGCCCCAAAGTGTAAAAAAGGTGACATCACACTTTGTCGCAAACGCATTTCGGGCGGGCGCATTTGCACATTTCCCAGTGAGATCACCGCTTTACCATGCCTTTATACGGTGGCGTTTTTCCGCCTGACAGCAATGAAAAGACTACACTTTTCAGTGCCGTGACAAATTCAGTGACGGCGTTAAATTTTCCGGAATTCAGGACAATGGAATGACAGATTACTCAGGATTCGGGCTGTTTAAACACGCGCTCACTTTCCATGAAAACTGGCAACGGGCATGGCGAAACCCGACGCCGAAACCTCTTTATGACGTGATCATTGTTGGCGGCGGTGGCCATGGTTTGGCAACGGCTTACTATCTCGCCAAGGAATGTGGCGTTAAGAATGTTGCGGTGGTGGAAAAAGGCTGGCTTGGTGGCGGTAACACCGCACGAAACACCACGATTGTGCGTTCCAATTATTTGTGGGATGAAGCCGCACACCTTTACGAACACTCTCTCAAACTTTGGGAAGGCCTTTCCCAGGAGCTCAATTTCAACCTGATGTTCAGCCAACGTGGCGTGTTGAACTTGGGGCACAACCTTCAGGATATGCGTGATATTGAGCGTCGTGTGAGCGCAAACCGACTAAACGGTATCGACAGTGAAGTATTGGATACCCGAGGCGTACAAGAATTGGTGCCACTTCTTGATTGCTCTGACAATGCCCGCTACCCGGTCTTGGGGGCGAGTTGGCAGCCAAGGGGCGGCGTGGCGCGACACGACGCCGTTGCTTGGGGTTATGCCCGAGCCGCCGATCAACTGGGTGTGGATTTAATCCAACAAACGGAAGTGACCGGTCTTCGTATTGAAGACGGTAAAGTGAAAGGTGTAGAAACCTCTCGCGGGTTTATCGGCGGGGAAAAAGTGGGTTGTGTGGTTGCAGGTAACTCGGGTGAGTTAGCACGAATGGCGGGAATGACCATGCCACTGGAATCCCACCCCTTGCAGGCCATGGTATCTGAGCCAGTGAAGCCATGTATCGACACTGTCATCATGTCTAACGCTGTTCATGGCTACATCAGCCAGTCAGACAAAGGCGATTTGGTGATTGGGGCGGGTATCGACAGCTATAACGGCTTCGGTCAGCGCGGCTCTTTCCCTGTTATCGAACACACGATTTCAGCAATCATCGAGATGTTCCCTTTCCTCAGCCGTGTGCGAATGAACCGTCACTGGGGTGGGATTGTCGATACCTGCCCCGATGCTTGTCCCATCATCAGTAAAACGGACATTCAAGGGCTCTACTTCAACTGTGGTTGGGGGACTGGGGGCTTTAAAGCCACGCCGGGGTCGGGCCATGTGTTTGCTCACACTATCGCGAACGATTCGCCGCACCCTATCGCGGCACCATTCAACCTCAACCGTTTTGTCACGGGCCATTTGATTGATGAACACGGCGCTGCCGGTGTTGCGCATTAGGGTCAACAGACCATAGGGAAAGGAACGCAGATGCTACGGATTTATTGCCCTTACTGTGAAGAATACAGAGAAGAAGACGAATTCAGCTATGGCGGTGAAGCGCACATTGTTCGTCCGCTGGAACCTGAAGCCCTGAGCGATAAAGAATGGGGTTATTACCTGTTCCATCGCAAGAACATTAAGGGGAGCCACCGCGAAATGTGGTATCACGCTGCGGGCTGTCGCAAGTTCTTTAACGTGCAGCGCAACACAGTGACTTACAAGATTGAAGCGGTATACAAAATCGGTGAGTCCGCTCCCGAGGAAAATGGGGAGGCGGATGCATGAGTCAGATTAACCGTTTAAGTGAAGGCGGGCGTATCGACCGCAATTCGTCTTTCACATTTACTTTTGAAGGCAAAGTGTATCAGGGCCACGAAGGCGACACCTTGGCTTCTGCATTGCTTGCTAACGGCGTGAAAGTCGTGGGACGCAGTTTCAAATATCATCGTCCCCGCGGCATTTTAGGTGCAGGTGCAGAAGAGCCGAACGCGATTTTGCAGTTGGGCTCAGACGATGCCACATCACTGCCAAATCAGCGTGCTACACAGACCGAACTGTACGATGGTTTGAACGCCAGAGTGGCGAATGCTTGGCCAAGTTTGGATAAAGATTTCCTCTCTGTAGTGGGGAAAATTGGCGGTGCAATGATGCCTGCCGGCTTTTACTACAAGACCTTCATGTATCCGGAATCCCTTTGGCCGACCTACGAAAAGCAAATTCGTAAGGCGGCAGGGTTGGGTGAAATTCCACGTGCGAACGATCCAGATCAATACGATCACATGCATCAGCATTGCGAAGTGCTGATTGTTGGCGGTGGTGCTGCAGGCCTGGCTGCGGCAAGACAGTTTCTGGGCTTAGGCCAGCGGGTGATCCTGGTGGATGAACAGTCAGAATTTGGCGGAAGCCTGCTGCATTGCCGCGAGAAGATAAACGGCAACCCTGCAACCGATTGGGTCGCTGAGACGCTTGAACTTCTCGAGACTGACCATAATTTTATGCTGCTGCCAAGAAGCACCGCGTTTGGTTATTACGACCACAACTTTGTGGGTGCCGTAGAAAGGCTCACCGATCACTTGGGCGAAGAAGTCAGCGGCGTCCGCCAGCGCATCCATCATATCCGCGCTGAGCATGTTTTGCTGGCGACAGGGGCGATTGAACGTCCGCTGGTATTTGGTAACAACGATTTGCCCGGCAGTATGCTGGCATCGGCGGTACAGATTTATCTTCGTCGCTATGCAGTTGCACCGGGCAATGAGCTGATATTGATGACCACCAATGACGAAGCCTATGACGCGGCGATTGAGTGGCACAACAGTGGTAAAACCGTGGTCGCGATTGTTGATACACGTTCCTTCTCTGGTGGCGATCGTGTGAAAGAAGCCAAGGCTTTGGGTATTTCTGTATTGCACGGTCATGCCGTAACCAGTCTCCAAGGTGGCAGCCATGTCACTGGTGCGGAAGTGGCTCCTATTGACCGTGATGGAAAGAGCGTAACGGGTGCAATGAAAGTGCTGAGCTGCGATACGGTGGCGACCAGCGGTGGTTGGAGTCCTGCGCTCCACCTAAGTTGTCACACGGGTGGCCGGCCGACTTGGCGTGATGACATTGCCGGATTTGTACCTTCAAATACCGTTGAAGGAATGGATTACGCAGGCGCTGTCAATGGTGAGAGTGCGTTGCTGGAAGTGATTCAGGACGGGGCAGCCAAAGCCAAAGCCATTGCAGACGCATTGGGCTTAGAGCTCGCCGAAACGACAGTTCCTGTCGTCGATACATTGCAAACCGACTCGGCTATGGCGATGTACTTAGTGCCTTACCGTTTACCGGTCAGCCGCGCGCCAAAACAGTTTGTGGACTTTCAGAATGATGTTACCGCTGCGGGTATCGAGCTGGCAGTTCGAGAAGGTTACGAATCCATCGAGCATATCAAACGCTACACCGCGATGGGCTTTGGTACTGATCAGGGGAAAACGGGCAACATCAACGGTATGGCGATCGCTGCCAATGCAATGGGCAAATCCATTGCAGAAACCGGGACCACCATTTTCCGCCCAATGTACACGCCAGTGACCTTTGGTGCATTGGCAGGGCAGCATGTCGGCAAACTGTTCGATCCGGCGCGTTATACCGCGATGCACGAATGGCATGTCAAAGAAGGCGCGCTGTTTGAAAACGTTGGCCAATGGAAGCGCCCTTGGTATTACCCGAAGAACGGCGAAACCATGGATGAAGCCTTGGCGCGTGAGTGTAAGGCAACCCGCGAAAGTGTCGGTATTCTGGATGCATCCACACTCGGTAAAATCGATATTCAGGGTAAAGATGCCCGTGAATTCCTGAACCGCATTTATACCAATGGCTGGGACAAACTGGCGCCGGGACGTTGTCGCTATGGCCTGATGTGTCACGAAGACGGCATGGTGTTTGATGATGGCGTGACATCCTGCATTTCAGATTCTCACTTCATCATGACAACCACATCAGGTGGCGCAGCGGGTGTGCTGCAATGGCTGGAAGTGTGGCACCAGACGGAATGGCCAGAGCTTGAAGTCTACTTCACCAGTGTGACGGACCAATGGGCGACGATGACGATTTCCGGTCCAAATTGCCGTAATGTGCTGCGTCAGTTGGTTGGCGATGAAGATGTCTCTGAAGAAGCCATGCCATTCATGAGCTGGAAGCCGATGAAAGTGGCAGGCGTGGACGCCCGTGTTTTCCGCATCAGTTTCACGGGAGAGTTATCGTTCGAAATCAATGTGAATGCGAACTACGGCCTTTACGTGTGGGAGCAGGTGATGAAAGCAGGTGAAGCCTACAACATCACCCCTTACGGCACGGAAACCATGCACATTCTGCGTGCAGAGAAAGGCTTTATCATCGTGGGGCAGGATACCGATGGCTCGGTGACGCCGCAGGATCTCAATATGGGTTGGATTACCGGTAAGCAGAAAACCTACAGCTTCCTGGGTCGTCGATCCTGGTCACGGGAGGACACTTCCCGAACTGACAGAAAACAGCTGGTGGGCCTGAAATGTGTAGAATCACACAAAGTTATTCCTGAAGGGGCACAAGCAGTCGATAACCCTGACCAACCTGTCCCAATGACCATGGTGGGGCATGTCTCTTCTTCATACTTCAGTGCAGTATTGGGCTACTCTATTGCATTTGGTCTGATAAAAGATGGTCTTAATCGCATCGGGGAACATGTTTACTTCCCATTGGCAAATGGCAAGACACTCAAGGCGGAGATTTGCAGCTCAGTGTTTTACGACACTAAGAATGAGAAGCCGATGAACGCGAATGAAGATGAGGTATCGGCGCTGTCAGAAAGCTATGAACCAGTAAAACGCACACCTGTGCATCATCTTGGTAAATCGCACCCGTCTTCACCGGGCGTGCATTTACACGAACGCGATGGTGTGAGCCATCTCGTGTTACGTGGTGAGCCTACTGCAGAGTTCTCTGCGGCAGTGGAAAGTGCATTAGGGTTGACCTTGCCAGTTTCACCTTGTACTTCTTCGGTGAACGATTCGCTGCAAATTTGGTGGCAATCGCCAGATGAGTGGCTGATCCTGAGCTTCGATCAAGATGCAGGTACCATCGAGAAGAAACTTCGGGAAGCGTTGTCAGGGCATTTCCAAATCACGGATGTTAGCGGCGGGCAGACATTGCTAACACTGACTGGCTCTCATGCCAAAGATGTGCTGAAGAAATCTGTTTCATACGATGTCGATGGCAGAAGCTTCATCATGGGTAAGTGCGTTGGCACATCTTTCGCGAAAGGGCAGGTGTTTATGCGCCATCACAGTGAAAACTGTTATGACCTGATTGTGCGCCGAAGTTTTGCTGATTACATCGCGCTTTGGATACAACAATCTGCCGACGAATACGGGTTGGCGCTGGACTGCTAACTCAATACTCATTGCCCGCTTCATGCGGGCTTTGTTTTTCTTAGCCACGTGACGCATTAGCCACCTGCACTAGTGATATTGTCTATATACCCAAACGACCTGAAGATGCGGGATTCAGGCTATTTGGGCATTAAACAATAACGAGATGGCGCGCTTGGATTTTATCACTGACCCTTTGTTTTACCTGATGGCTATCCCTGCCGTGCTGATTTACGGCATCGGTAAAGGCGGGTTGGGTGGCGCGCTGGGTATCATCGCCGTTCCGCTAATGGCACTGACGATAGCACCGACACAGGCTGCGGCTATCTTGCTACCGATTCTTCTTGTGATGGACGTATTCGCCGTTCGCTATCACTACCGCAAGGCTGATTATTCCGTGATAAAGCAAATGCTACCGGGTGCGCTGGTGGGCGTTGCACTCGCAGGCTTCTACATGCAAGCCGTTTCGCAGGCAGGATTGAAGCTGACGATTGGGGTATTGTCGCTGTGGTTTTGTGGTCAGTATTTACTGAGCCTGTTAGGAATGGCCAAGCCCGCAAGAAGGGGAAATAACACCTTGGCAGCCACGCTTTGGGGCGGTGTGAGCGGGTTTTCCAGCACCACCATCCATGCCGGTGGTGGCCCTGCGAGTATTTATCTTCTTCCTCTGAGGCTCGAAAAAGTCACGCTGGTGGCTACCATGGCAGTGTTCTTCGCTGTGCTAAATGTTGTGAAACTTATCCCCTACGCGGCTCTTGGCGAATTCGATGCCAACAACTTGTCTACGGCTCTAATCCTGATGCCATTGGCACCTTTGGGCGTCACATTAGGCGTGAAGCTTCTGCACCGGGTCAGTCAGGTACGGATCTATCAGCTTTGCTACCTGTTTCTTTTCCTGTCGGGTGTGAAGCTTTCTGTGGATGGGATCAGCGGGCTTCTTTGACTATTTCCTGCTTAGCCTGAATGCGAGTGATACCGCCAGACTTTGAGCCAAACAGAGGGTCGCGGTTTGGGAGCGGAAGGATTCAACCTCTGCTTCTTTAATCACAAAGCAAACGTCGCTATTTGCCGCCAGAGGGCTCACCTGACTGTCGGTAAAAATGATTTGTTTTGCCTTTTTCGTGGCGGCGAACTCACACAGCTCAACCGTTTCTGGCGAGTAAGGAGAGAAGCTCGCACCAATCACCACGTCTTTGCTGCCCACCAACGCTAATTGCTCAGCTGCCATGCTGCCGAATCCGTCGACAATCACAACACGGCGTTCAAGATGACGAAGTGCATAACCCAGGTATGAGGCGATGCTGAAAGCACGACGCATCGCCACGATGTATATGGTTTCCGCGTTTTCTAAAAGATCGACGGCTGCATCCAACTGCTCGGGTGCGATTGCATTGGAGAGCTCCTGAAGCGCGACGGTATTGGCGTGACTAAACTGCTGCAGAATGTCTGACGGCGTTTCCAGTGCCCTTTCTTCACCTTGGGCGTTTTGTAGCAGACGGGCGCGTTCAGTATAGCTACTGGTTTCCTCTACGAGGTTTTTGCGGAACAGTTGCTTCATTTCGTTGAAGCCACTGAATTCAAACGCATTGGCAAAGCGGATCAGTGTTGAAGGCGGCACATTCGCATGAGTGGCAATGACCGCTACAGTGTCGAAGGCAATGCTGTTTGGGTTATCCAACACATAGTGAGCAACCTGCTGAAGCCGTTTGCTCAGGTCATGATAGCGGTGACGGATTTGTTGTTGTAATTCAGCGAGGTGAGTTGCAGTTGCCATAGCGATCCCTGATTTAGCACGTCTATGGCAAGTGTAATGTTTCGTTAAAGAATAGGAAATGGAATTTTTATTCCAATCCTTATACTAACAGCAACGGCGGGCGACTTAACTGAAAGTGATCTCGCTGAAGTGAGGGTTATCAACTAAGACCTTCATCGAGGTAACATTGTCGAGCACAACCAACACTTCTTCACCATCGACATCCAACACCATACATTCCTCTTTCTGGATATTTCGCGCGGTATCTTTGGCAATGCCTTCGTTAACGCCACCGTCTTTCATCACTAACCTCACGGGGTAGTGATACAAACAGGCGATTTCGACATAGTCATATTCGGCACATTTAATCATGAACCTTCCCTCCATGGGTGATAGTTCTTTTAGTGTGACCCAAAGAGTAAAAAACCGCTAACAATAGCGGGCTCAAATTTACTACTTGGCTTCCGCCGTATTAGGCAAAGGGACTGCAACCACCTCGACACGACGGTTCTCGGTTCTACCCGCTGCTGTTTTGTTGCTTTGTACGGGTTTGGTTTCCCCGGCAGAGGCAGTTTTGAGTTGCTTCTTGTCTCCGCCAGCATTAACCAAATAGCCTTTGACCGACTCTGCGCGTTTCAGACCCAAGGTCAGGTTATAAGCGTGCGAACCTACACTGTCTGTATGACCTGTAATGGAAAGTGGTGTTGAGGATGTTTTGATGGAATCCACAATCCCTGCAAGGATCTTCTTTCCGGTAGGGGTCAGGGAAGACTTATCAAACCCGAAGTGTACTTTAGCAATCAACCCACTTTTCCCTTGCTCTACCTTTGGAGTTTCGCGCACCAAGAGCTCCGCACATTCTTTATTGAGGCCTGTGTTTACGAGGGCGTCTATGAAGAGCGGAGTTGTAGGGTGAGCCTTCATAGGCCTTTCTAATTGAATATATTGATTTTTGTGAAAAAAGACTTCCGTTGATTGCCCAACTTCAATACGGAAAGCGACCTCAGTATTTTTATCTGAACAAATATCCTCAAATACAGTCGTCGAAATAGTGTTTGCTGACGCTGATTGAGCCATCAAAGTCAAAGCAATTGCAGTTAGCGAAATAGATGCCTTCATAGCGGTCCCATTGTTTCCTTAACTTCCAAAGTACAAACGGCCAACTTCTTCACTAATGAGTTCGAGAACCGTGTCATAAATATCTTGATATGAACTTGCCGATTGAATGTTCTCGGCGCCAGCGCAGGTTTGAAGACCCGGGTTTCTGTCGATGTCATAGCCAAAACCAATAACAAAGATACGTGCTTCAACGTTACGGCCATTAATCTGTCTTTGCTCCAGACGATTAATAATGTTGTCGCAAAGCCCAGCGTTATAAAGTCTCAGCGCTGCGTAGGATGGGTAACGGGTGTCACCAGCATAGTCAGGATGCCAATCCGCTCCGTCTGACAAGACGATGATCAATTTCCGCACATTTTCACCATTGTTAACAATTTTTGCAGCACTAAGAATGCCTTCATACGAGGCTGTACCGTGACTGGGATAGAACCCATCTATGATTGAACGGAAAGTTGGAAAATCATCGGTGAGAGCTAACGTGCCAAAGACTGAGCTGTCATTTGGATCTCTATCGGAGATGGTAGTTTGGGAGCCCTCCAATGGGTTAGCAACCGTCGCACCATAGTTAATGTTTGGGATATTTTGCCACCAACGCCAAGATCTGGAGCCTGAGTTATTGTAATACTGGACGTCGCTGTAAAAGGTGGTGCCATTGTGCGGATACATATTATATCCAACGAACGCGGCTTTATTCGCCAATCGCTCGCCGTTAATTTCTTGCTCGGTGGAGTCGTTATAAGACTCCAACCTTTCTGTGACACGTTTTATAACTTCGATAACACCTTCATATTTTGTATTGATATTGGCAAACTCGCCATCGTCATTATCTCCGCTCCAATCATCTAGCATTGAGCCTGAAAAGTCGGCAACAAAGGCAACATCAATTGTGAAGCCTTGATATTTCCTTGCTCTTGCTTCTCCACCCATTGTGACTGTTTCATCATATCCATAGCGATAGTCATTTTGTGGGTACCAGCTTGTGAAATCTGATTCAACGTTTACTTTATATTGGGTAAATATGAATCCGTCTCTGTCATAAACACCAGGCTTTCCACAATCCTCGCCATAGATTTCATCACAACTCAATCGCTGAATACTAATGTCGGATAGGTCTATATCGCCGTCTGGGGCGAAATTATCGACAAACCCTTTTGCTAGAATCTTATTTTCTTGATTGGAAGTAGATGCGTTTGCTGCCACTGCGAGAGACGCCATCTCTACGCCATCATTGACTCTTGCATGAGTCTGAAGGTAACGAGTGGACTCTATTGCAAGAACAAAAACACTCAGTAACAGGGGGAAAATAATAACGTAGAATATTGTCGCTATACCGCGCTGATTGTTAATTCTAGAGTACATGCCAATTCTTCCTATCGAGCAACAGAAACTGCAGTTGAACGAGCGAGTTCCCAAGTTTCACCCATTAACTCACCGAACATATTGTCAGTGCGATAACAGATAGTGACTTGATATAGTGTTAATCGGTTGCCGAAATTAGTGACTGGGGCTAATTCCAATTTTTGACTTAGCCGAGTGGCGGGTTCGCAGTTATAGCCGCCAAGGTCAAAAGTTCCGTTCCCACTACTCGAAGAGATAGGTTGCTGCTCACTGTTAAATCGTTGTTGTTCAATGAAAACGCCTAATCGGCTCGTATCGAAACTTTCCATTGTTGCCTCTAGTGACTCTGAAACTAAACGCAAAAATGTGGCTGCTTCTGCTGTCGATATTTCGTCTTCCCCATCAAAAAGCTGTGTTCGTTCTTTAATGAGGCTGACGGTGGAATAGGCGAGGCGGTCTAATTTACCCGCAACTGCCTGCTTTGAGACAATATCCATGGTAAATACAACGACAAAACTGAATAAAATAAGAACCATCACCAGCTCAATAGTAAAGGTACCTTTTTGTTTATTGGCTAAATTGGTCACGTTCGAATTCCTGAATGGCAAAGACTTCCCGGGTAAAGTTCATCGTGTCGGCTTCATATAAATAAGAAAACATAGGGTCATATTGGTAACTGACACGGTAAAGGGCTATTGGCTTATCTGACCCAACGGAGCTTCCTACTCGAGAAGCAGCTTCGTTTATAGAGTTATAAAACTCTACGGAAACGGTGAACTTATTGGGGTCTACAACGCTGGTCCAGAAGTCGTCACTGTTACGAATTGCATTGCGAAAAACCGCGTCATAGTTCGCGTTTGCAGATGCCCTTGCGGAACGAGAGGATTCTGCAATTGCGTAATCAACAACAGATGAGAGGTAACCAATGATACAAATCTCAACCCAAAACATGAGAAAGAAAAAAAGGAGCAAAAAACCAATGACAAATTCGGTGGTGACTATGCCGTTTTGATTGTTCTTTCGGAGTGATAACTGCTTCTTAAACGAATTCATCTTAGCCATCCCAACGAATTGTTAGGGTCTTTCCCTGCACTTTTATTTCTGGTTTTTCTTTTGTGTTCTCGCGCATTTCAAGCACGATACGTACAAAGCTTTTGTGTTCACCAAGTTCAATAGATTTGGCTGGGCCATCTTTTAGGTAGCGTTTGCGTTTGGTTGTAAAGTCTTTAGCACCTTGAACATCAAAAACCCATTTTTTACGTTTCTCAAGATATTGAGTATTGATTTTTCCTAGCTCGAAATCGGACGTGGCGATGTATTCACTTCCTCCGTCAGCTGGCAGATAGCGCATATCAGTTAACAAGTATCTCGTTCGCTTATTTTTCTTCGAGGTCTCTTTAGGACTTTCTTGCGACTTCTTTAACGCTTGCTGTTGAGCGACAAGTTTTTCTTTCTCCATTTTTGCTTCCAGCGCAGCTTTCACCCGCTGGCGGGCCAGTTCTAGAGGGTCAGGTTTTTGTGGTGCAATGGAAGTTATGCTGGAGTTTTGAGCGGAGATAAGCGCTTTTTTGTCTTCATCCGTTTCTAAAATGACCGAGATCTTTGGAAGAGCAGAGATAGGTTTGCTTGGCTCTTGGATAGCAGCCAACGTTTTAGCTACATCCATTTGGGGTTCTATCTCTTTTTCTTTCTTCGAGAGCGTCGCAGCTATTTTATTTGCTGATGCGTTGGCAGTATCTTGAGAAGGTAATTTCTCTGAGGTCTGAGTAAAGCTATTGAAAGGCTTAACATGGTTGAGACTAGAATACCTTTTACCTATCTGTTCTCTATCTCCTTCACTTGCCAGAAGCTGGCTAAATTCACGGGACCGTCCTGACTTCGCGAGTGAAAGCAGTAAATTGGCTTTAACGATTTGATCTGCTCGTCCGTTGGCAACCAGCGGCCAGAGAATGTCAGCCGCCTGATTGAAGTCTCCCCTTAGCATCGCAACCATGGCTAGGTTATTTTTAACGGTATCGTCGTTAAATCCATTGAGACGTGCATTGTCAAAAGCCTGTTTTGCCTTTTCTAACTCACCTCGTTGAGCAAGCAGCAAGCCTTTAAGATTGTATGCCTCTGAATAGTTGTTATCTAGGCGCAATGCGGTATTTACATGTTGTTCTGCAGCGTTGAGCCTATCTAGGTCGTACAACACATTTGCCCTGAGCATCTCCAACTGAGGGTCTTCGGTTGCTTCTAACGGTATCAATGCCAACTGAAACTGTGCCGCTTCTGGATCGCCTGACATGTATAGCGCGTCTGCCAATTTATGCCTTAGTTCCGGAGAAGGGTTGGTTTTGAGTTGCTCCTGATAGCGTTTAACCAGTGAAGCATAGTTACCGGTTTGTAACAGAAGCTGCTCTCCTTTCTCGCCTGCATAGTCTTCTACGATGCCGCTAGAGCTGCAGGCGGCTAACGCCATAAAAGATGCCGCAACAATTAAGTGTTTCATAGTCTCTCCATCATCCTCATGACACCTGGAGCGACGATCAGTATGACCACAGGTATCATGATAAAAATGATCAGTGGGATAGACATTTTTGATGACAGCTTTCCTGCTTTCTCTTCCAAAGAGAGGAGCTGTATCTTCCTAATGTCATTCGAAAGCGTTGTTAATATTTCATAGACGGAGGTACCGTGTTGCATGCTTTGTGTAAGGGTCATGACAAAGCTGTGCATTTCAGGGGATGGCACTCGCTCATAGAGATCTTGGAGAGCCTGATCAATACCGACTGTCCTGGCTCTGTCACTTAACCGCTTCAACATATATGCGATGTCGCGGTCGAAAGATGCCATCTCCGAAGTAAGATAAAAAAGGGTTGATTCGATGGTCATCCCTGTTTGAACACAAGTAGCCATCAGGTCTAACAGGAATGGAAGTTTGCGCGTGATTTTGAGGGCGAGCGCGCGGCGTCGCATTTCCAAATAAAGGTCAGGACCGATAACAAAAACTAGAGTTAATACGGATAACCAAATGACTTTGTTAAGTATTTCCTCTTGAATGGGTGCATCGCCTGCTAATACAACAATGGCTGAGGCTACACCAAAAACTGTATATTTTCCTAATATCGATTTT
>NZ_LASY01000012.1:0-15303 GCF_000973155.1 Grimontia sp. AD028
TTGACGGACTCAGATAGAACCTTGAATGTGTAGAGAACACAGAAACAGCTTTCCAAGATTTTGGTTTTTACCTTTTTTAAAGGTGAAGACTTAGCAGAATTTGCTTGGCGACCATAGCGTTATGGACCCACCTGACTCCATGCCGAACTCAGTAGTGAAACGTAACAGCGCCGATGGTAGTGTGGGGTCTCCCCATGTGAGAGTAGGACATCGCCAGGCTTCCAATTTTCTTTCACTTTTTGAAAAAGTGAAGACAAAAAGTAGAAGAAGCCCTGACCTGACGGTCAGGGCTTTTTTGCATCTACATCTTTCCATATTTACCACTGCTCCCGTTTTTTAACCTTTGCTACCGACAACTTCTCGACTAGCTTCTACACTGTCAGCACTTGTTATCTGACAGGAACCTGAGCCATGCCATCACAACGTTCTAAGCGATTGAGAAAGAAACTGTATCTGGATGAATTTGCGGTTTTTGGCTTTGTGATCGGTTTGAAGCTGAATACGGAAAGTGATGAGGAGCTGGATATTTTTATCGAGTCACTTGCTGATTTTGCTGAATCTCGGCATCTGCTTGTGGGCGGTGGGGGTATGAGTGATATCGAGCTGGTTATAGGTTCCGCTCTCAGATATGGTTCTGCGACTGAGCAGGATAGAGAATCCATCAAAACATGGATTGAAGAGCGTAATGAAGTGGAGTTGTTGGAGTTGGGACCGCTTGTCGATCTCCATCAACTGGAGTTTGTTGATTAATTAAAACAAAAGGATCCGGATGACCGGATCTCTATTGTGTTCTTGGATTATTGAGTGTTCAGGCGTGCCATAAAAAGCGCATCGATGTATTTTCCATTTCGGAACGCGTAATCAACCGCGACACCTTCCTGCCTAAAACCAAACTTTTGATACAAGGCAATCGCGGCTTCATTGTCACTGTAAACGGTTAACTCAATTCTGCGCAGGTTCAGCCAGTTGTCCGCTAAATCAATCATCGCGCAAAGTAATGCACTGGCGACGCCTTTTCCAGTGTGGTCGTCATGCACAGCCATGCCAAATTGTCCGACATGACGTCTTCGCCCTTTTTGGTTGGCTTCAAAGCCCAATTGACCGACTATCTCACCATCCTCTTCTGCGACCAGGCAGTAAATGTCATCCGGTATATTATTGAGTCGCTTTTCCCACATCGTGAGCGATGGTAGTGGCATTTGCAGTGTGCCAGCTTGTGCTTTCGGGCAGGCATAAAGTTGCTGAATAGCAGGAATATCGCGAGGCTCTACAGGACGAACAGTTACAGGCATAGTCACTCCTTAGGTAATGCCAGAGGGACTGTTCATCATTGCTTGCAACTGACTGCTAAGCAAGCAGTTTTTTAGTTGGTGATTGCTTACTTTTATCACTCAAGGTGAAGGTCTATTGGGGTTTTGCTATCGCGTCCACCGATCTCGCGGGTAAGGCGTGGCACCATGTAGCCAGAGACCTCTTTGATAAGGCCAGACATCAGCTTTTTGGCTTCGTCGTCGTCGACCAGAAAATGCGCGGCTCCTTTTACCTTATCCAGTACATGCAGGTAATACGGCAAGATGCCTGCATCAAATAAGTTGTTGCTCAGGTTTTTCAGTGCATCGACAGAATCATTCACACCGCGGAGAAGCACACCTTGGTTTAAGAGAGTAACGCCTGCTTGCTTCAGCTTTGTCATCGAAGCTCGAAGCTCGTCGTCAATCTCGTTAGCATGGTTGATATGCGTAACCAACACCACACCAAGCCTTGATGACTCAAGCATGTGAGTAAGTGCTAACGTCACTCGGGATGGAATAACGACAGGTAAACGTGTGTGGATACGGAGACGCTTGATATGCGGTACAGACTCTATGGCTTCAATCAGCCATTGCAGTTCGTGATCTTTTGCCATCAGTGGGTCGCCACCTGAAAGGATGACTTCATCCACTTCGGGATGCTGGTGTAAGTAAGTGATCGCTTCGCGCCAGACGTCTTTCCCACCTCTGTTGTCTTCATACGGGAAATGGCGACGAAAACAATAGCGGCAATTAATCGCGCAGCCACCCTTAACAATCATCAGTACGCGGTTTTTGTATTTGTGCAGCAGGCCTGGAATCGTATTGTCCTGCTCTTCAAGTGGATCTGTGGTGAAACCACTGACTTCTTCGAACTCTTCAATCACTGGCAACACTTGACGCAGCAGAGGGTCGTGTGGGTTACCTTTTTCCATGCGATTGATGAAGCTTTGTGGCACGCGCTGGGAAAATAGTTCACGCGCGCTGAAGCCAGACGTCCATGCGGAAGGCTCTATATCAAGCTGTTGCAGAAGCTTTTGAGGATCTGAGACAGCATTTGCCATTTCTTTGAGCCAGTTTTGCTCAACAGAAGGCGCATTTCGGGTTATTATGTCCGGCATTTATGACAACTTCGAAGATGTTAAGAGGATAGACATGGCGTCTTTTAGCACCAATGAATTCCGCGGCGGAATGAAAATTATGCTCGATAACGAGCCTTGTGTCATTATCGAAAACGAGTTCGTTAAGCCAGGTAAAGGCCAAGCGTTCAACCGCGTGAAAATCCGCAAATTGCTTTCTGGCAAAGTGCTGGAGAAGACTTTCAAGTCTGGCGACTCTGTTGAAGCTGCTGACGTTATCGATATGGAACTGGACTACCTGTACACCGATGGTGAGTTCTGGCATTTCATGAACGCAGAATCATTTGAGCAAATCGCAGCTGACGAGAAAGCAGTAAGCGAAAACATTAAATGGCTGAAAGAGAACGATCGTTGTACTCTGACTCTGTGGAACGGCAACCCAATCGCAGTGACTCCACCAAACTTTGTTGAGCTGGAAGTGACTGAAACTGACCCAGGCCTGAAAGGCGATACTCAGGGTACCGGTGGTAAGCCAGCAACTCTGATCACTGGTGCAGTCGTACGCGTTCCTCTGTTCATCCAAATCGGCGAAGTGATCAAAGTTGACACTCGCTCAGGTGAATACGTAAGCCGCGTGAAGTAATTCATTACTTCTATGCTGAAAAGCGTCCTTCGGGGCGCTTTTTGCGTATTATAGCCCCGTAGATTCCAATTTATCTTCGAAAGCACCCTCCTATCATTCCTTGTTGTTATATTTCGTTAAAACCGAATAAATTCAGTTAATGTTTCGAATATTCCTGTTGTGAGTTTTTTGTTACATTTATTCCCGCTGGTGATGAGTAGTTATTCACTTTGGCCTAAAAGCCATACCGCTTTATTCATCAAGCAGCAAATAAGAAGGAAAAGAATATGGACACTAAAAATCTAGGACAGGGTTTAAAAATGGAAGAAAGACGTCAGTTGGCTAGAACAGGTCTCAAAGCAGCGATTATAGGTATACCGCTGCTCGGGTTGGGACTGACAATTAATAGCTCAGTATTGATGACAGATGCAGGCTACACCTATGTTCACCAGAACAATATGACAGGTGAGCTGGATGTGTTTACCGAGCCGGGTATTCATTTCCGGATGCCGTTTTTGTCGAAAATCACGCAGTACGATCAAGTGATCACTGTGTCATTCGGTAACAACGCAGGTGAAGATTTCTACCAGCGGCTGGATCCGGTGCAAGTGCGTTTTGCGGATACTTACATTGGTCAAATTCCGGTGACTTACCGCTTTAAGCTAAGCAACGATCCGGAAGCCGTGAAGAAAATGCACCGAGAATTTCGTAACAACAGCAACCTGATCGATGCTTTATTGGTGAAAAACGCACGAAACGTCACGGTGATCACGGCAACCCAGTACACGGGAGAGGAATTCTTCCAGGGCGGACTGAACCAATTCAAATCCAAGCTTGGCGATCAGCTTCGTGAGGGGATCTATTTGACCGAGCGTCGTCAGGTTGAAGTAGAAGAGCTGGATTTGGCCCCTGTTGGTTTGGATCAGTCTGATGCCAATAAGCTACAACGCACCCAACAATTGGTATGGAAAACCGTGCCTGTGCGTGATGCGAGTGGTCAGCCAATCCGCCAGGATAACCCGCTGCAGCAATATGGTATTCATGTCACTCAGGTCACCATTGGCGATCCACAACCGGAGAAACAGTTAGACCAATTGTTAGCTGACAAGAAACGACTGGTCGCGGATCGTATCCGTGCAATTCAGGAGCAGGAAACCTCGAAGGCGCAAGCGGAAACCGAGCAGCTTCGTAAAGAAATCCAACGTACCCGTGAAGTACAGGATGCACAGCGTACTAAAGAGCTGGCGGTGATTGCCCAACAAAAAGAGGTAGCGGTTGCGCAGCAAATTGCCAAACGTGAGATTGTTGAGGTAGAGAAAACCAAGCAATTGGCGGAAGTGGAGAAATCCAAAGAGCTGGCGATTGCCGAAGCCAACCTTGCGATTCAACAAGCTAACGCGAAGGCTGCGGAGTTCGAAGCTCTAGCGATTCTGGCTAAAGGTGAAGCGGAGGCGGCCATATTGAAAGCCAAGTATGATGCCTATGGTGCAAACCGCGATGTGTATCTGGCAGAACTTAACCGTGATATTTCTACGTCGCTTTATCACAACCTGAAAGACTTCAAAGTTGAAGTACCAAAGCACTACTTTGGTGGTGGTGATGGCGGCAAGATGACCACTAATCTTGATGTGATCACCGGGCTTGGCGCATTGGGAATGATGGAAAAAACCGAAGCCATGCAGAAAGTGCAGCAGTAAAGGCCTATCTCAACAGAACCTAGGTAAACAAAAAGGGAGCAAATGCTCCCTTTTTCTCGTTTTGTTGGCTGCTAAATCATAAAAATGAAGATAACAGACAGGGCAGTGATCAAAAATGCCGTGGCGTAACAAGCGACTTTGCCTGCGGTGCCAGTGTGGAATTTCAGATCATGCATACCATGGTGCAAGCGGTGCATTGCATGCCACATTGGTAGAGACAGAGTACCGATGGTGAACAGTGCGCCGATGAAGCTGGTGACAAAACCTGTCACGCGCTCGTAGCTCAATGCTTCTACATCCAGCATGCCCATTGGTGCCATGATGCCCAGAACCAGAATAGTCACAGGGGTGATCATTGCAAACCATGAACCACCTGCACCAAACAGACCCCACCATACCGGTTCGTCAGAACGTTTTGGATTCAAATCGACCACGTTAAATCTCCTCAGATGTCGGGGTTAAACCAGAAACAGAATGACAGCAGAAATCACCGCAACAGCAGCCCACTGCGTCAGGACGATCACTTTCTTATCGAGCAGTTTGCCACCGATGCGGATAGGCATCACTTGCGGCATCATGCTGAAGAAAGTCTGTGCATGGAACAGGCTACCCGCGAGTGCCACGATGTTGATCGCGATAACCACTGGGTTTGCCATGAATGACAACCAGCCATTCCATGCCGCTTCGCCAACGACCAGACTGCCTAAACCGAAAGTCAGGCACAGGGTGAAGAAAATCAGCGGAAGCACAGTGGCTTCACGCACCATGTACATGCGGTAGAAAGGATGGTCTTTCCACCAGGTACGCTTCATTTCACGAACGTAAGGTTTACGGTTAGACATCCTTAAGCCTCCACTTTCTTAGAGCCATCTGGCTTGAGCATTGCGATCACGAAGTCTTGTGACGATGCGATCTTGCCTTGGTTTACTGCGCCTGCCGGGTCAACGTTCTTCGGACACACTTCAGAGCAGTAACCCACGAAGGTACAACCCCAAGCGCCGTTTTCACCGTTAATCAGCTTCATACGCTCAGCAGCGCCATTATCACGGCTGTCGAGGTTGTAGCGATGGGCCAGTGTCAGCGCGGCAGGACCAATGAACTCAGGGTTTAGACCAAACTGCGGACATGCCGCGTAACATAGACCACAATTGATGCAGCCAGCGAACTGTTTGTAGCGCGCCATTTGCTCAGGCGTCTGGTTGTTCGGGCCATCTTCCGGTGTGCGGTCATTACCAATGATGTAAGGCTTGATGGCTTCAAGACGCTCGATGAACGGCGTCATGTCGACAATCAAATCTTTCTCGATAGGGAAGTTCGCCAGTGGCTCGATGGTTACGCCGTCTGGGTAATCACGCAGGAAGGCTTTACATGCCAGTTTTGGCACCTTGTTGACCATGATGCCGCACGAACCACAGATCGCCATGCGACAAGACCAGCGGTAAGACAGATCTTTGTCCAGGTGATCCTTGATGTAACCCAATGCGTCCAGTACAGACATGGTTTCATCAAATGGTACGTCGAAGGTTTGCAGACGTGGTTCGTCATCTTTCGATGGGTCGTAGCGAAGAATGCTGACTTTCTGAATGCGGTTTGCTGACATTATGCCTGCTCCTTCTCTGCTTTTTCAGCCTTCTTCGCTGCTGCTTCTGCTTCTTCTGCAGCGGCGCCGTACAGACGTGCTTTAGGCTGAGATTTGGTGATTTTCACGTCACTGTATTTAATCGTTGGTGCACTTTCAGGGTTATAGAACGCCAGCGAGTGCTTCAGGAAGTTCTGGTCATCACGCTCGGTGCAGCCGTCATCTAAACGCTGGTGCGCACCGCGGGATTCACGGCGAAGCACGGCGGAGTGTGCCATGGCTTCAGCAACTTCCAGACCGTAGCCCACTTCAATCGCATACAGCAGGTCGGTGTTGAATACTTTGCCCTTGTCTTTGATGCTGATGCGCTTGTAGCGCTCTTTCAGCTCAGCCAGCTTGTTGATGGTCTCTTGCATCAGATCTTCGCGACGGTAGATACCACAACCCGCTTCCATGGTATGACCCATTTCAGTGCGGATTTCCGCCCAGTTCTCATCGCCTTCTTGAGACATCAGCAAATCGATGCGAGCTTTCACTGCTTCCATCTGATTTGCGATTTCAGCTTCGTTCCAGCCTTTGAATTCTGCGGCACGGTCAGCGGCACCTTCACCGGCTACGCGGCCAAAGACCACCAGTTCTGCCAGTGAGTTTGAGCCCAAACGGTTCGCGCCGTGCAGGCCGACAGAAGAACATTCACCCACCGCAAACAGACCCTTAATGCTGGTTTCAGTACGGGAGTCGGTTTCGATACCACCCATGGTGTAGTGCACGGTAGGACGGATTGGAATTGGCTCTTTGGCTGGGTCGACGTTCACGTATGCTTTTGCCAGCTCACAGATAAACGGCAGACGTTCTTTGAGGTACTCTTCACCCAGGTGGCGAAGGTCAAGGTGAACCACGTCACCCAGAGGGTGTTTGATGGTGTTGCCTTTTTGCTGCTCGTGCCAGAACGCCTGCGACACTTTGTCACGCGGGCCCAGCTCCATGTATTTGTTCTTTGGCTGGCCAACCGGAGTTTCCGGACCCATGCCATAATCTTGCAGGTAACGGTAGCCGTTCTTGTTGACGATGATACCGCCTTCACCGCGGCAGCCTTCTGTCATCAGAATGCCGGTACCTGGCAGACCGGTTGGGTGATATTGAACGAACTCCATGTCGCGCAGTGCCACACCGTGACGGAAAGCCATCGCCATACCGTCGCCAGTCACGATACCGCCGTTGGTGTTGCAGTTGTAAACACGACCCGCACCACCTGTTGCCAGTACGACAGATTTCGCTTTAATGCAGACCAGTTCGCCTTCCGCCATGTGAATGGCGATAAGGCCTTGTACTTCATTGTCGACAACCAGCAGATCAACGACGAAATACTCGTCGAGACGTTTGATTTGTGGGTATTTGATCGATGTCTGGAACAGGGTGTGCAGCATGTGGAAGCCGGTTTTATCAGCGGCAAACCAGGTACGCTCAACCTTCATACCACCGAAGCGACGTACGTTTACGTCACCGTTTTCCTTGCGGCTCCATGGGCAACCCCATTGCTCCAACTGAACCATTTCGCGAGTCGCGTTTTCTACGAAATATTCAACAACGTCCTGTTCACATAGCCAGTCACCACCGCCAACGGTATCGTTGAAGTGGTTGTCGAGACTATCCTCATCCTTGATGACAGCGGCGGAGCCACCTTCTGCGGCCACTGTGTGGGAACGCATTGGGTAAACTTTGGAAACCAAAGCGATTTCCAGCTCTGGGTTTGCTTCTGCAGCAGCAATTGCAGTACGAAGACCTGCGCCGCCCGCGCCAATAACAGCGATATCTGTGGTAATAGTTTTCACAGCTATCCTCCGGAGGATTGTTAAAAATTTAAAGATGCTAACCGTGCATCTAACTCAAAAACTTTCCCCATCTTATTAAAGTTAAATCCCGTAAATTTTGACCTGAAAGGGTATTTGTTCCGAGTTTCTGCCTTCTAAAAAGCCAGAGCAGTAGATTTGTGATCCAGGTCGTTAGACAGGAAGAAATCACCTTGTTAAACAGAGGTTGCGCGTCGTTTTCTCTTGTTTCTGACACGTAAAATCTGTCATCGATGAATGCAATTTAACCCTCTCTTTTAAAAAGGAAAAACGGTGAAAATGAGAATGGTTATTGAAAGGAGTTGTGCGCTTTTATTGCGCTAATTCAGTCGCTTGAATGAAAGGGCAGAAAAGGCATTTCTGAGGCTGATAAAAGCACGGGTTTCTATCATGCCTCGCGAAAGCTAAAATGCCGCCAGTCATAATGAGATTGAGTGATAGCAATGACCCTTGAATGGCGTCCCACCGCAGAAATTGAAACCCTGAAAGCCAGAGCCAAACTGGTGAACGATATTCACGGCTTTTTTGCAGAGCGTGATGTGCTGGAAGTGGACACGCCAGCCATGAGTCAGGCGACGGTGACGGATTTTCATCTGCATACCTTCAAGACGGAATTTGTCGGCCCAGGTTTCGCTAAGGGTATCCCGCTTTACATGATGACCAGCCCTGAGTTCCACATGAAACGCCTGCTGGCGGCGGGAAGTGGGGCTATCTACCAAATCAACAAAGCGTTTCGTAACGAAGAAGCGGGCCGAAACCACAACCCTGAGTTCACCATGCTGGAATGGTACCGTCCAGGCTTTGACCATCATGCATTGATGGATGAAATGGATGCCTTGCTACAACTGATTCTGGGCGTTGGCGGTGCAGAGCGAATGACGTATCAGGAAGCGTTCATCAAGGTACTCGGTGTTTGCCCGCTAGAAGGCTCGATGGACGAGTTAAAGGCCGCAGCTAGACCACTGGGATTGTCTGATATCGCCGATCCGGAAGAAGACCGCGATACCTTGCTGCAACTTCTATTCAGCGTTGGCGTTGAAGAGAAAATTGGCCAAACTGTTCCGGCTTTCGTTTACAACTTCCCGGCATCACAGGCGGCACTGTCGCGAGTGTGTGAAGACGATAATCGCGTGGCGGCGCGCTTCGAGGTCTACTTTAAAGGTATTGAGCTCGCGAATGGTTTCTATGAACTGGACAACGCCGACGAGCAATTGGCCCGTTTTGAAGAAGATAACCGCAAGCGCGAAAAGATGGGGCTGAAAGCTCAGCCTATCGATCATCATTTGATTGAAGCGATTCGTTATGGCTTGCCGGATTGCGCAGGTGTTGCGTTGGGTATCGATCGTCTGATCATGCTGGCTTTAGGCAAAACCCACATCGATGAGGTGATTGCTTTTCCGGTCGGGCGAGCCTAATCCCGAGCCAATAAAAACGCCGCATCATGCGGCGTTTTTATTGGGAATCCTATCAGCTACTGGTAACGATAAGACCTGCGCCAATAACAGCGAGCGCCGCACCTAACCAAGCGCTTGGTGCAGGGCGCACGCGGGTAAATAGCCAAATCAATGGCAGGATCATTACCGGTGTCGTGGAAGACAGTAGCGCGACCATGCCTACTTCTCCCCATCTCAGCGCGTACATAATCAGGGTCATACCGACTGCCATTGCCAGAAAGCCATTAACGACGACCATACCGAAGATACGCCAGTTGATCGGGTTAACGGGTTGCGCGACACGTATCTGGAGGAAAATCAGTGTGCCGTGGGCAAGGAAAGCTGCAATCATTCGGATGGCGGAAGCGGCAATCGGATCTACCCCTTGTGTTAAAACAGGCTTGGCAATGACCCCACCCAACGACTGACAAAGCGCTGCGGTTAAACCCAGCCCGACAGCCACCCAGATGTTGCCTTTAGTTTCTTCCCATTGATGGGCATTACCACTTTGGCGGAAGAAGACCGCAATCATCACTCCGGAGAACACCAGAATGGCACCGAGCAGACGGATCCCTTCTAGCGTTTCACCAAACAGCCAAATGCCAAGCAGGGCAGAAAAGACCGCATGGCAGGAATACAAAAGGCCAGAGCGTCGGGGTCCTATTCGGTTCATACAGCCAAACAGGGCGGTATCGCCAATAAATATTCCGATAAGACCAGACAGTGCCATCGGCCAGAGAATATCGGATGAGACGGTTGCCCAGCCACCTGTAAACAAGGCCAATGTCGTCAGCATCACTGATACACACGCCATCCGCCAGCGACTATAGGCAAAGCTGCCCAAGTGACGCGCAGGCGTGACAGAAATCAGGCTGGAAATACCCCACAGGAAGGCAGCGCCGAGCGCGAGCCATTCGTAACCCAAGATGACACCTTTAACTTAAAGAACCGGAAAGGAGCGCGAGTTTATCCGCTGAAGCTAGGCGGGAAAAGTGCTCAGTGCGCTTTCCCCGCAAATAGATGGGATCAGTTTAGGACGAGCAGCGCGGCGTAGACAATTGCAAGGCCAACCAGACCCACAATTAGACCTACTTTTGCCATATCTTTGCTTTCAATCAGACCAGTGGAGTAAGCCAGACTGTTTGGTGGTGTTGATACAGGAAGGATCATGCCAAGAGATGCTGAGAAGGCAACGACGACAAGAAGCCCTTGAATGCCGCCGACAGAAACAAGGCTGTCCATCGACATCGCAACCGCTGCGGCAATCGGCATCAGTAGGTTGGCAGTGGCCGTGTTGGACATGAAATTGGCCATTAGCCAGCAAATCATAGAGAGCGTCAGCACCACGGCGAGTGGCGACAGGGCATCGTAATCCACGGCATGAGCCAGCGCAGCGGCCAGCCCGGTTTTGTCGAGAGCCAAACCAATCGCGATACCACCGGCAACCAGCCAAAGCACATCCCAGTTAATGAGTTTTAACTCTTCTTTGCCCATGATGCCGGTCAGGGTGAATACCGCGAGTGGAATGATCGACACGACATAAGTGTTCATGCCGTGCAGGCTGGTGGTCATCCAAAGCAGGATAGTAGCGGCAAACGTGGCATATACCGTGTAAGCACGCCAGCTTTTTTGAAAAGCACCGTTGAGCTTGAGCTTCATTTCTTCCTGTTCAGTGGGGAAGAGTTTTTGCAGCAGCCACCAGGCAAAAGCCAGTTGCACCACCACAAAAGGCAGGCCCATGGTCATCCATTCCAGAAAGCTGATGGCGTTTTCACCGGTGAGGTATTGCAGCGCAATGGCATTCGGCGGCGTACCAATGGGCGTGGCGATACCTCCGGTATTGGCAGCAATGGGAATACACAGCACCAGTGCTTTTACGCCGTTATCACCGCGAGGCACTGACGCCACAATAGGGGCAAGCAGTGCCAGCATCATAACCGTGGTGGCGGTGTTGGACATGAACATCGAAAACACCGCAGTAATTAGCATTAAGCCCAGCATGATAAAGCTTGGCTTGGTGCCGAAAGGCTTAAGCAGAACACGGGCGAGATTGTTGTCGAGATCGTACTTGGAAGCGGCAATCGCCAGCGCAAAACCGCCCATAAACAGGATGATAATGGGGGACGAGAAGGCGCTGAAGATGTCGGTATATTTGATGAGTTCGCCCAGATCATGACCGGGCACCGCTTCACGGAATAAAGAGAGTCCTTTGTCAGAGATCATAATGAGCTCAAGGGCGATGATCAGGATTGAGGTGGCAAATACCGGCACGGGCTCAAGCACCCAAAGTAGGGCAGCTAGCAGGAAAATCGCCAGCAGGCGATGCTGTATCACAGTCAGGTCATCCAATGGGATCCAATCTATGGGCATCATCAACACACCCGAGGGGACACCAAACGCCACAACAAACTTCAAAATATCAGCGCGGGAAAGGCTTGGCATACGGCAGACTTCCATTCTCAGAAAACAGAAATAAGCGGCCAGTATTTGCTTGTTATTTCATTGTGTTGAGCCGCTCAGTACGAGCTACAGGATACGGAGTGGCCGAGAAAATACTCTGTGTTTGGATAAACTTTGGGCACAAAAAAAGGGCATTGCTGCCCTTTTCGTTACAGATCACAGTTTGTGTGAACAGTCTGCTTATTCGGCGGTTTGCGCTTCGTCGCTTTCAGTCTCAGCTGATGCTTCAACACCGTTCTGACGTGCGTAAACCTCACCCATGCGGGTTGGTTTGCCAGGAATGATAGCGTCATCAAAGGTGATAGCGCCTTTCGAGAACAGGTTGATCACGGTTGAACCCAGCTTGAAGCGACCCATCTCTTCGCCTTTTTTCAGCGTGATAGCTTGCTCGCCTTCTGCTGGGTAATCCCAGCGGCGGATGCTCTGGCCAGTAGGTGGTGTCACCGTGCCTGACCAAACCGTTTCAATGCTGCCGACAATGGTCGCGCCAACCAGAATGTGAGCCATTGGACCGAAAGCAGTATCGAAAATACACACTACGCGCTCGTTACGTGCGAACAGGTTAGGCACGTTTTCTGCGGTCAGCGGGTTGACGGAAAACAGGTCGCCCGGTACGTAAATCATCTGGCGCAGTGCGCCGTCACATGGCATGTGAACACGGTGGTAATCACGTGGTGACAGGTACAGCGTGGCGAAGTCACCATCAGTAAACTCTTCCGCCAGCTTGGCGTCGCCGCCCAGCAGCTCACAGGCATCAAAGGTGTGGCCTTTCGCTTGAATCAGACGGCCTTTTTCAATTGGGCCAGCTTGGCTCACACATGCATCGGCAGGGTGGGCAATCACGCTTGCTTCGTCATTCAGAGGGCGTGCGCCTTCTTTTAATTCGCGGACGAAGAAGTCATTAAAGGTTGGATAGCTTTTCGGATCTGGGTTCTTAGCTTCGTTCATTTCCACCTTATATTGGCGGATAAACCACTTGATCACAGCCGTTGTCAGAAAGCCGGCTTTAGCTGCTGCCAGTTTGCCAACAAGGCGAGTCAGCAGGTGTTTTGGCATGCAGTACTGCAGGCCAATTTTTAAATCGTTAGACACGGTTATTTTCCTAACTCGTATGTGCCCGAGAACGGGCCTGGAATTTAAAAAGCGGCCTAGTTTACAAAATTAACAGGCCGCTAACCAGTTGATGTGTAGTTGAGCTAAATGGATCAGTTTTCTTTATTGCGTGAGAACTGACGATTTGCCTTCATCTCAGACATGCTGTCGATGATTTTGTGGTAGCTCTCGAAGCGCTCAACACTGATCTTGCCGTCTTCTACAGCTTCTCGCAGCAGACAGCCTGGATCGTCTTTGTGTTTGCAGTCGCGGAACTTACAGCCACCGAGGAATTCGCGGAACTCTTTAAAGCCTTGTGTCACCTGTTCAGGCTCTAAGTGCCAAAGACCGAACTCACGCACCCCTGGGCTATCAATCAGATCGCCACCATCAGGGAAGTGATACAAACGCGCTGTCGTAGTAGTGTGTTGGCCAAGCCCTGAGTTTTCAGAAACTTCACCGATATCGGCGTTCACTTCAGGAAGCAGGGCATTCACTAGGCTGGATTTCCCCACGCCTGATTGGCCTACGAAAATGCTGGTGCCATCAGCCAAACGTGCTTTCAGCTCGTCGACGCCTTCACCGCTTTTCTGGCTGACCATCAATACTTCGTAGCCGATTGCGGCATACAAAGAGAGGATATTCTTAACCATTTCAAGGCCTTCATCGTCCAACAAATCAATCTTGTTGATCACGATAAGGGGCTTGAAGCCAACCTGTTCGGTAGCGATCAGGTAACGGTCTATAATGTTCGTAGACAATTCGGGTAATATCGCGGAAACGATCACCACCTGATCAATATTGGCCGCGACCGGTTTGACGCCGTCATAGTAATCAGGACGGGTAAGCACTGAGTGGCGTTCATGAGCAGCTTCCACAACGCCGGCAATGCCTTGCAGTGTTTCCACGCCTGGACGCCAGACGACTTTGTCTCCGGTCACCAAGCTTTCGATAGAGCGGCGAAGGTTGCAACGGTGGATGATGCCAGTTTGAGTATCTTCGATGTCGGCGTGCTGACCGAAACGGGTGATCACTACCCCTTCACGGGCAGATTCAAGCAGAGATTCGTCCCATTGGACCTCTTCTTGCTGGCGATCGATGCGTTTTTTTTGATTTGTCCGTACTCGGCGTAACTGGCCTTTTGTGAGCTTTTTCTTTTTTGCCACGAGAATGTCGCTAGTTTAGTTGGCTTTCATGTCAGGCTAAGTATGATACATGGTTTACTTGTAAAATAGGCAATTTGGATGTCTTTCAGCGATAAGAATTTAATCTGGATTGATCTCGAAATGACAGGGCTCGACCCAGAAGTACACAAAGTCATTGAGATCGCTACCGTTGTAACAGATGCTGAACTTAATGTGTTAGCTGAAGGGCCTGTGCTCGCCATTCACCAGTCTGATGAAGAACTGGCGAAAATGGACGAGTGGTGCACCAATACTCACACTGGCAGCGGGCTGGTGGATCGTGTGAAAGCAAGCACCGTGAGTGAAACTGACGCGATCAAACAAACGATCGCTTTCCTGCAAGACTGGGTGCCTGCCGGTGTGTCGCCGATTTGTGGCAACAGTGTTGGCCAGGATCGCCGTTTCCTCTATAAGCATATGCCTGAACTGGAACGTTTTTTCCACTACCGTACCGTCGACGTCAGCACGATCAAAGAGTTGGTTCGTCGCTGGGAACCTGAAGTTCTGTCAGGAATCAAAAAACAAGGGACTCATTTGGCACTGGATGATATTCGGGAGTCAATTGAGGAACTTCGTTACTACCGGAGCAAGATCTTTACGATCTGACGGCAAAATAACCAATGCGAAGAAAAATCAAAAATTCTGGATTCAGAGTATTGCATCCGCGATTTTTCTTCGTATAATTCGCAGCCCTGACAGAGACAAATGTCATTGATAAAGCGACACTAGCTCAGCTGGTAGAGCGCAACCTTGCCAAGGTTGAGGTCACGAGTTCGAACCTCGTGTGTCGCTCCAAAAATTTGAATGATCCGATTGATCGTCGGATGATCTATGCGACACTAGCTCAGCTGGTAGAGCGCAACCTTGCCAAGGTTGAGGTCACGAGTTCGAACCTCGTGTGTCGCTCCAAAATTTGAAATGATTCCGATCGATTGTCGGATGAACAATGCGACACTAGCTCAGCTGGTAGAGCGCAACCTTGCCAAGGTTGAGGTCACGAGTTCGAACCTCGTGTGTC
>NZ_LASY01000121.1:0-24130 GCF_000973155.1 Grimontia sp. AD028
GCCGATAACGCAGCAGAAATTCCCCACAAACGCTGCCCGGAGGGTTCTGCCCTAAGCGTTTTATGCTTTGTTGAGGTGTATTTGCTTAGAATGACTAGGCGGCACACACCTCGCCGCGCCTAAAACGCTTATAGCGAGAACAAAATTTAACCACCAAAGGTCAACAGCCCCTAGAAAAAAATGGGGGCCAGCAAAAACGACCGCTGGCCCGTTGGCAAGTTAAAACTGAAAATCTTTTGACGCGTCGTGGTTCCTTGGCAGCTTGTGCGCAATGCCCTTGTGACAGTCGATGCAAGTCTGCCCTGCTTCTTCCGCCTTGTCGTGCACACTCGCCGCCACTGATTTCTGGGCGCTGAAATCCATAAACTCGAAATTGTGGCAGTTTCTACATTCTTGAGAGTCGTTTGCCTTCATTCGGTTCCACTCTCGGGTTGCCATTTCCAGTCGGTGATCTTCAAATTTTTGAGGTGTATCAACAATACCAAACGCTTTTGCATAAAGCTCCTTACTCGCTTGGATTTTTCGCACCATTTTCGGACCCCATTCTTTAGGCACGTGGCAGTCAGGACACGTCGCCCTTACACCGCTTCGGTTGCTGTAGTGAATGGTACCGACATATTCCTGATACACATTGTCTTGCATCTCATGACAGCCGATACAGAACTCTTCGCGGTTAGTCATTTCCATGCCGGTATTAAAACCGCCCCAGAAAATGATCCCCGCAACAAAGCCCAGTGTCAGCACCGTGCCGATAGCCAAGCCGCTCGGCGTTCTGAACCAGGTCCAGAATTTGGTGATGAATCCCGGTAGTTTCATCATCACCTCCTACTGGCCAAACTTACCGGCTGGAACAAACTCGTTCTCAACCAGCGCTTCAGCCTGCACTTGTGGAACATGGCACTGAAGACAGAAATAACGACGTGGTGACACTTCCGTCAGCACCTTGTTGTCACGATCCATAAAGTGGGTTGGACTGACGCGCGGTGCGCCGGTTTTACGGTAAACATCCACATCATGGCACTGCAGACACGCGTTGTTGGATTGGTTGACCTGATAACCGTCGACCGAATGGGGAACCATCGGCGGCTGGTTAACATAGTTCAGCGCAAAGCGTTCCTGATGTTTAGGTACCGCTTTGATTTTTGGCACTTCGTTGTTCGCGCCTATCTCCTGATTGCCACGTAGTGATGTGACTTCAGCGATGGCGACAGAACTGAGCAATGCCGCAACAATCAGGGAAATGGAGATTTTCTTTTTCATTGTCGGATCCTTTCGAATCAAATTCTTTCAGTGTGCTGCGGGGCGTTCCCACAGCACAGCCCGGATAAGTCGTTACGCCTTTACAATCTTCACAGCCGCTTTCTTGAAGTCGGTTTCTTTAGAAAGCGGGTCAGTTGCATCCAATGTCAGCTTGTTAACCAGCTGTCCGGCGTCGAAGAACGGCATGAATACCAGCCCTTCCGGCACACGGTTTCGTCCGCGTGTTTCAACATGCGTTGCCACCTCGCCACGGCGGGAAATCACTTTCACCGCATCACCACGACGCAGACCACGGCGTTTGGCATCCAACGGGTGCATGTAAACCACGGCATCTGGATAGGCTTTATAGAGCTCAGGGACGCGGCGGGTCATGGTGCCTGTGTGCCAGTGTTCCAACACACGTCCGGTTGACAGCCACAGGTCGTATTCTTCATCCGGCTCTTCTGCAGCAGGTTCGAAAGGCAGTGCGAAGATGACTGCTTTCTTGTCAGGTTTGCCGTAAAACGCAAAACCTTCTCCGGCATTCACATACGGATCGTGACCTTCTGCGTAGCGCCACAGGGTTTCTTTACCATCGACCACTGGCCAACGCAGGCCACGAGCCTGGTGGTAGGTTTCGAAAGGTGCAAGGTCGTGTGCTTTGCCTCGGCCAAATGCCGCGTACTCTTCAAACAAACCTTTTTGGATGTAGAAGCCAGCATCACGCGCGTCGTCGTTCAGGCGGTCAGCCGGGATTTCATCCAGCTTGTATTCGTTCACCTGACTGTTAGCAAACAGGATGTCGAACAGAGTCTTGTCTTTGTACTCCGGCATTTTCGCGACCAGATCAGCAGGCCACACTTCGCCAACTTTGATGCGTTTGGAGAGTTCAACAATCTGCCATAGGTCAGATTTCGCCTCACCTGGTGCTTTGATTTGCTGGTACCAGAATTGAGTACGACGCTCTGCGTTACCGTAGGCACCTTCTTTTTCTACCCACATTGCCGTAGGCAGAATAAGGTCAGACGCCATTGCCGTTACCGTTGGGTATGGGTCTGACGTGATGATGAAGTTGCGAGGGTCTCGATAGCCCGGCAAGCGCTCTTCGTTAATGTTCGGGCCTGCCTGCATATTGTTGTTACACATTACCCAGTACACATTCAGCTTGCCGTCTTTGAGCATGCGATCTTGCAGAACCGCGTGGTAGCCCGGTTTCGGCGGAATGGTACCTTCCGGCAGTTTCCATATTTTCTCTGCCATGGCGCGGTGCTTAGGGTTCGCCACCACCATGTCTGCAGGCAGACGGTGAGCAAAAGTCCCCACTTCACGCGCGGTACCACAGGCAGAAGGCTGGCCGGTGAGTGAGAACGGACCACAACCCGGCTTGGAGATTTTGCCCGTCAGCAGGTGAATGTTGTAGCAAAGGTTATTTGCCCATACACCGCGGGTGTGCTGGTTGAAACCCATGGTCCAGTAAGAAACCACTTTGGTTTCCGGGTTGGCATACAGTTCAGCCAGTGCGATCAGTTGATCTTCCGGCACACCTGAAAGCTCAGAAACCGACTTCACGTCGTAATCAGCAACAAATTTAGCGAAGGTGTCAAAGTCGATTGCTTCCGACGCACCACTGCCAGCGTTCGCAGCGGATTTCTCCAGAGGGTGCGTTGGGCGTAAGCCATAACCGATATCGGTCGCGCCTTGGCGGAAGTTCACGTGTTTTTCAACGAAGGATTTGTCGACTTTATCGTTTTTAATAATGTAGTTGGCGATAAAGTTCAGAATGGCCAGATCAGTCTGTGGCGTGAAGATAATGCAGTTGTCTGCCAGCTCAAAACTGCGGTGTTCATAGGTGGAAAGCACGGCGACTTTAACATGATCTGCGGACAAGCGTCGATCTGCCAGACGCGTCCATAGGATTGGGTGCATCTCCGCCATGTTTGAGCCCCACAGCACGAACGCATCGGCTTGCTCGATGTCGTCATAGCAACCCATTGGCTCATCCATACCAAAGGTACGCATAAAGCCTACTACCGCGGATGCCATGCAGTGACGCGCATTCGGGTCAATGTTGTTTGACAGGAAACCCGCTTTCATCAGCTTCGCTGCGGCATAGCCTTCCCAAACCGTCCACTGACCTGAGCCAAACATACCCACTGTGGTTGGGCCGTTTTGCTGAATAGCGGTTTTGAACTTGTCTGCCATTAAATCCAGTGCTTCATCCCAACTAACCGGGGTGAATTCACCGTTTTTGTCGTAAACGCCGTCTTTCTTACGCAGCAAAGGCTGGGTCAGACGGTCGCTTCCGTACATGATTTTTGGCAGGAAATAGCCCTTCACGCAGCTCAAACCTCGGTTAACCGGGGCTTCCGGGTCACCTTGAGACGCAACAACACGCCCATTCTGAGTGCCTACTAATACGCCACAGCCAGTGCCGCAAAATCGGCAAGGCGCTTTATCCCATTTTACCTGCTCATCAGATCCCGCAGCTTGCGCGATTGAAACGGGCAAGGTTACGCCTGCTGCGCTTGCAGCCGCAGCAGCGGCGTTTGCTTTCAAAAATTTACGTCGTGTTAGGTTCATTGTCCCACTCCTTCCAATGCATTATCAGGCTCTTCTTCCTCGACCTGATGAAAAACCAGTGTCGCTGCCAGTACGCCAGGCAACGCTTTAATCTGTTCAAATTTATCCAGTAAACCGCCACGGCTTTCGCCTTCAATCACCACGACCAGCTTTCCAACTTCACTGGAAGCTGGCACTTCCGCGCCGGGGATCTTTTCAATCTCTGAGGTAACGCTTTCTATTTGTTCAGCCGCAGCGTGAACCACCAGACTGCTTACGTGATATTCATTCATTGCCAGTGTTCTCCATGGCGATGGCGTTGACAGGACAAGGCGAGATGCATGCACCACAGCCAGAGCAGTCCTGTAGGTTAAATTGAGGTTGGGCGACTTGCCCTTGTGTCAGTTGGAATCGGATGGCGCGCGTATCACACGCATCACTGCAGCTGCGACATTCCACGCCTTTGTAGGTAAGACAGGTATCCTTGATGGTGATGACCTGCTCCCACGGTTTCTCATTTTCTGAGCGGAATAGTTTCTCCGGGCAGTGGTCAGCGCAGGCATAGCAGAAGGTGCATTCGCCTTTTGAAAAATCGATAGATGGATAGCCACCGTCCCCATTTATGATCACTTGCTCTTCGCAAGCGCGAATGCAATCACCACAACGGGTACATTGATCAGTGAAATTGTCGCGATCAGCAATCCATGGCAAAGGCTGAGCCTTTGCTTTAGCGGTGCTTCTCAGAAAGAATCGGCGACGAGTATCGACCATCTTGGACCTTAATCCTTAAAGCTCATATTTCATGAGCTACTTCTTAATTAAGGCCACGTTATGAAGAAATGAGAGGTGTATATATACCTCTTAGGGGGTATATAGGGGGTGGTATTGCGCTAGATCAATTTATCGAATTGATATAGCTCACATTATGAAATCAAAACCGTAAGCTTGAATCTTAAAATGAATGCTCAAAAGAAAGATATAGCTGTAAAACAATCTGTTACCACTATCGTCGCCCGTTCTCTTATTGGCATGTTGTTTCTCGCGGTGATTATCACGGGTTTTGCAATCTTTACCTTTGCTTCCAGCCTGAATGACGCAGCGGCCATCAATACCTCTGGCTCATTGCGAATGCAAAGCTACAGAATTGCTTACGACATCGTACTGGACTCCCCTCGCCTGCCTGAGCATATCGAAAACTTCGAAGCGTCGCTGCTTTCTCCGGAACTCGTTATTCTGGATAACTTCGCCGTGCCCATGGAAATCCGAGAACGTTATAACTCGCTCATCTCTCGCTGGGTTCTACTTCGCCCAGAGCTTGAGAGCCAAGATAGAGGCTTCTACGTTGAGCAAGTCGGTTTATTTGTGAATGACATCGACCGTTTTGTATATGCCCTTCAGCAGCACTCAGAAAACAAACTGCAAGTGCTCGCCATGGTCGGAAGTGTCGGTCTTGGGCTGATTCTGGCGTTGGTGTTGTTTCTGATTCACTACACTCAACGTCATATCGTGAATCCTCTCAACATGTTGGTGAAAGCCAGCCAGAAGATTCAAAACCGCGAGTTTGATGCCGAATTACCGCCTGTTAAGAACAACGAATTGGGTGTGCTTTCCAACAGCTTCGCCTTGATGGCTAACGAACTAAAAGGCCTGTATAGCAACCTAGAGCAGAAAATTGAGAGCAAAACCCAAAAGATCACCAAAGCCAACCAGTCACTCAATGTGCTATATGATTGTTCAACCCAACTTTCTTCCACCTTCCTTACGCGGGAGAGCTTCGAGAAAATCTTAGCCATCACTTTGAAAGCTGACGGCGTAGAAGCGCTGGCATTGCAAGCTCACAACGAAAACCAGACAGACTGGGAACTCTCAGCCGGAACGCCTACCGGGCTTGAATGGCATGCTCTGCCACTAGAGCTGGATGGAGACAAACTGGGAACGCTCAGATGGCAAGGTGATAAGACACTTGTTGACCATGCCCTGCTTGCCAATTTGGCCTCGATTCTCGCCCGTGGCGTTTACTACAATCACGCCCAGAAACAGGCGATGCATTTGGCCGTGATGGAAGAGCGCGCCACTTTGGCTCGGGAGCTACACGACTCCATTGCTCAATCCCTGTCTTACTTAAAAATTCAAACCAGTTTACTGAAACGTCACCTTAAAGCGGTTGATGCACCAGACTGCAAAGAGATTGCAGACGACATTAGCGAGCAACTGCGTATTGCTTACGACCAACTGCGTGAGCTTCTGAACGCGTTCCGACTCTCTTTAACACATGCGGATTTTGGCCTTGCTCTCAGGGAAATGATTGATGCCTTACAGGGACAAACCGATGCAAAACTGACGGTGAAAGCGGACATGGATACGCTGTCGATGGATGCGCAGCGCCAGATGCATATACTTCAAATCATCCGTGAGGCGTGCTCAAACGCCATCAAGCATGCCAATGCACAGCACATACAGGTGCGTTGCTTCCAACACAATCATCAAGCATGTGTCGAAATCATAGATGATGGCGTTGGATTTTCATTGCGGGAAGAAAAGCCTGATCATTACGGGCTGAATATCATGCAGGAACGTTCGGAGATGCTGGGTGGCGAACTAAAAATTACTACGGCACCTTCCCAGGGGTGTCAGGTCACACTGACCTTTGACCTTAACTAACACGGAGTGACTTTCACATGGAAACATGGAGCGTATTGCTGGTCGATGACCACCCTCTGATGAGAAAGGGTCTTTCACAGCTACTGAAATTTGAACCGGAATTTTCTGCTATTTCGGAAGCCAGCAATGGCGCAGACGCCATTGCCGAAGTCCTACGCAATGAACCAGATCTTGTTATTCTCGATCTCAACATGAAAGGTCTCTCTGGTCTCGATACGCTGAAAGCGCTGAGGAACGACGGTTGTACTTCTATCATCGTTATTCTCACGGTTTCTGATAGCCCCAGCGATATTCACGCCATTGTGCAGGCCGGCGCAGATGGTTACCTTCTCAAAGACGGTGAGCCGGAAGAGTTGGTCGATCAGCTAAAACTCGCCATGACCGGCGAAAAAGCTTACAGCGACCAAGTTCGTCAATTTCTCAACCAGAGTCGTGATCAGACTTCACCACTCAGCGTACTGACTGAACGCGAGATGCAAATCCTTCATCAGGTAGCAAAAGGGCTCAGGAACAAGCAAATAGCGGAAACGTTGTATATCTCAGAAGCGACAGTCAAAGTGCACCTGAAGAACCTTTTGAAGAAGTTGGGGGTGGAATCCCGTGTTGCTGCCACCGTGTTGTATCTGGAAAACGAACCTGGCATCTGACATTGCAATAAAAAAGGGCGGCCATAAGGCCGCCCTTTCCGTTTAACCGTACAACTTAGAACAGATCGTTACCGTTAAGGGTCACTGTCTCTGCATCTGTCCAGATAGTGATGGTGCGATCCAGGTAATCATGCTCGAACACGTACGCATTCAACTCACCAACCTGGGTATCGGTCAGGCCCATCAAGCTGATCATCTCTGCTGAAATCGGTGCGTTCACTGTACCGTCTTCAACAAAGTTCCAAGGAACACCAGATACGTCGAAAACGTCATCACCAGCGCCCAAGTGAGCAATGAAGCCGTCCCAATCGTCAGGTGTGCCCAAGTCTTCGCCAGCTGGCACGTCAGACTGCGCCTCGATAGCATTTGGATTGATAGTCAGAATTTGGTTACCTTCATCACCAATCACTGCTTCAATCTGCGCCATCACGTTGCCAGTAACGCTTGAATCTGACTGATAAGCCACACCCGTGAAGTCCACAATGGCATCGCCGTTGACCAGCATGGTATCGAAGCCGGTATCACCGTAGTACATGTGCTGGTTGATCACTTCACCATTGGCAGTAGTGGTCAAACCAACAAAGTCGTCCTGACCGAAGATGAGCACATCATCACCGTTGCTACCACGATAAGAGTCAACACCTTCACCACCATCGATAGTGACGTCGTTACCTGGACCACCGTGCAGGAGGTCATCACCCGCACCGCCCAACAGTGTATCTTTGCCCAAACCACCAAACAGTTGGTCGTTACCTTCACCACCTTCAATCACGTCGTCGCCTTCGCCACCGTAAAGAAGGTCATCACCAACGCCACCCATGATGTGGTCGTCGTCGTCACCACCAAAAATCGTGTCGTTACCTTCACCACCGTAGATGGTGTCAGCGTCACTCTCTTCAATAACTTGAGTCGCGTTAACTTTCATGACCACGTCATTGTAGTCTTTGTCGCCCAGACACCACAGATCTTCCCAGCAAGAGTTCTCGCCAGAGTTGATTTCATGATCCTGACGGTCGCCGTTTTTACCTTGTTCAGACACATAGCCGCCGGCAGACAGACTACCCTGACCAAAGACTGGGCTACCGCTAGCAAAACTCAGTGTTACTTCACCTTCGTTAAACCCTTTGGTGTCGCCATCCGGGATGATGAACAGACCAAGACGATCTGCGCCTTCCACGTCGATAACCGCTTGCGCTTCGTTATCCAACTTGGCGTTATCCGCCATAATCACCGCTTTCAGCACGTTGCCATTTTCATCCAATACGTAGTAACCCACGCTGTTGTTGTATGATGCGCTTGAGGTGATGCTGGACAGATCCAGCGTGACAGCGTCACCACTACTGATATCCCAGTAGCCATCTTGGCCACGATCCAGTTCAATGGTTTGATGGCCATAAGTACCGCCGTAGATAACGTCATCACCTTCGCCACCGTAGATAACATCGTCGCCCCACTGGCCGTAGATAGTGTCGTTACCTGCACCGCCGTCGATGTAATCTTCATCGTTAGAAACCTGAGTGGTGTCTTCTGAGATGCTGTTGTAATCGATGTAGCTGATGTTGCAGTAAGAATTCGGCACCAGAGACAGGTCAGTCATGTCTGTGATAGCTGGACCGCTCAATTGCAGCAGCAGGTTGCCATTTTCGTTCAGGTTGTTGTAGTGGTGGCCGTTGCCATCCAAGTCCACATCCAGGATAGCGAACTGATAAATGTTGCCTTCAGAATCACAGTACTGCAGGGTGTAATCCAGATTGACCGCATAGGTATTACCGTCAATGGTTACGGTCTGAGATTTGTCATCAGAGTACTCATTGCAGTAATCATCGCCATTCAGGTAACCATCATCATCCTGGAAAGTGACTTTCGTTGAACCACCGTCGAAAGACAGCTTTGGTGGGAAACAGAAAGTATGGAACTCACCACCATTCGGCATGGTGAAATCAGCACCCATCTGGAAAACATTGACGCATGGGTCATCGCTGAAGTTTGGAGCCGCTGTGTTTCCGTAGATGATGTCATCACCATCACCGCCGTAAATCTCGTCCTGGCCGTTATCACCTTCGATGTAGTCATTACCGCCTTGGCCATAAACGGTGTCATCGCCATTGCCCGCAGTGATAACGTCATCACCACCAACGCTTGGATCGACAGTTTCTGGAGAAGTGAAAGAAGAGTAATCCAGGCTGCTGATGTTTTGGTAAGAGTTAGGTACCAAAGTAAGATCAGTAGACGAAGTGATTTCTGGGCCATCGGTTTGAATCAGGATCTTGCCGTTTTCACCAACGTTGTTGTAGTGATTACCAGAATTGTCCGCATCGATATCAACCACTGCGAAGGTATAGATGTTGCCTGCAGAATCACAATATTGGAGTTGGTAGTCGACGTTAACGTTGAACTCTTGGCCACCAATTTCTACCGACTGAGTTGAATCATCTGAATACTCATTACAGTTGTCATCGCCGTTCAATTTTCCGTCGTCATCATTAAATGTCGCGGTTGTCGTTGAACCAGAGAAATTGAGTGTTGGTGGAAAGTTAAACGTATGAAACTCACCGCTGGATGCAGAAAAATCCGCTCCCATGACAAAAACAGCACCAACATAACCCGTACCCGTTGAATCACCCACATCACCGTAGATAACGTCGTTGCCGTCTCTACCTTCGATGTAATCATCTCCAAGTGTGCCGTTGATGGTGTCTGCGTTATTTGTTCCGATAAAATCCGACATTGTCTGTCCCTCTTTTAGCTAACCAAGCTTAGAGGCGGTCCAGCCATCTCAGTACCACCATAAACCTGAGACCCGTAACTTTCCGTCCCTGTTTCACAACAGGTTTGGCTTTAACTCCGAATAGTTGTCCTATTAATAGGCATGAAAAAATGGGCGCCTTGTGCACAACAAAATCATCGGCACCACTATGCAAATGCGTAGTCAGGTTGGCTGAAAGATGACCGCTCAGCAAGCGTTCCAAAGGGAATTAATCAGAATATAAGGCTACGGGTGGACGAGGGATGAGCCGGTGTTTAAGAAAAAATGAATAGGCATTAGAAAAGCACTACGTAAAAAGCAGTACTGTCGAGGGAAATTGGTATGATACCGTATGCTGTATGTGACGTTTTTGCTGGCCTGTAAGAGGACACATACAAAAAAGCCATCATAAGATGGCTTTTTCAGACATACGAATGACTTAGTAAATACTAGGCGATGGTTGCATCTTCTTCTGTCAAACTTATGTCAGAATCCTGTATGTTTCCTTCCGCACCATGCATCCAGTCCACCAGCTTGTTTGAACATAGGATAAGCAGCAAACCCGCAATGGCAGATGTCGCTGCAATACCGCCGAAAATAGCCAATGGGCCAGCGTCACCCACATGGCTGCCAATAAAACCTGCCACATAGTTAGCCACTGCGTTCGCACAGAACCAGGTTCCCATCATTACAGACATCAGGCGAAGCGGCGCCAGTTTAGTGATCAGGGAAAGACCAATTGGAGACAGACACAGCTCACCCAGCGTGTGGAAGAAATATGCGCCTACCAGCCACCACATTGAGGCTTTTACTGACATATCGCCGCCCTGCTGCATTGCCGCACCCACCATGCAGACAAAGCCCAGCGACAGAAAGCCCATAGCCATCGCGAATTTGATTGGCGAGCTTGGCTCGTTGGCACCCAGTCGACGCCAGAATACTGCCAGCAAAGGTGCAAGAATGATGATGAACATTGGGTTCAACGACTGGAACCAGGCCGCAGGCACTTCAAAACTACCCAGCATTCGGTTGGTGTATTCCTGCGAATAGATGTTCATCAGGCCGCCCGCTTGTTCAAAGCCTGCCCAGAAGATGATGACAAACAGGCTCATCACGACAATCACTTTCAGGCGATCGCGCTCAATCTTTGTCAGCGGTTGTTTTCCTTGGCTGCCACTCTTGTCGCGATGTACTTTTGCCGCGGGTTCAATACCGATGTTGCCCAAATAGCGGTTTGCAAAAAACAACTGGATAACCAGTGATAGCAACATCCCGATACCCGCGCAAAGGAAGCCAGCTTTCCATCCGTAATGCAAGGATGCGGTGCCGGCAATAATACCCGCAAGCAGCGAACCCAGGTTAATACCCATATAGAAGATGGTGAATGCGCCATCGCGACGGTTATCCCCATCTTTATAGAGGTGTCCCACCATGGTTGAAATGTTGGGCTTAAATAGGCCGTTACCGATGATCAGGAAGGCAAGGCCAACATAAAAAGCCTGCAGTTCAAACGGGTCGATCACGCTGTTTGGCAAAGCTAACGTGAACTGTCCAATCGCCATAAGAGCGCCACCAATAATGATGGATCGGCGTTGGCCAAGAAAATTATCTGCAATCCAGCCGCCAAGAACAGGCGTCAGGTAAACAAGTCCGGTGTAAATACCGTAGAGATTCAGCGCGTCTTGTGTTGTCCAACCGAGACCGCCGTTAATGGTTTTATCTGTGAGGTAAAGCACCAGAATGGCGCGCATTGCGTAAAAGGAGAAGCGTTCCCAAAGCTCTGTACCACAGAGGAGGAACAGACCGCGAGGATGACCCAGCCACTCAGACTGTCTGCTTGCATTCATTGTGTGTTTACCGCCTTTATCGTTATCAAAGCGGGAGTTTCAGGCCCTCCTTTTCCTCTATGACTCCGCTACAGGCGGTACACATTGCACCAATTTGATGTTCGTAGCAATTACTAAATAAACAAATCTAATATTTCCATATTTGCTTTGATCTCTATCAGGAGAGTTCAAAACAGAAAAAGGCAGGAGATCCTGTTGGATTTCCTGCCTTTTTATCAATTTCGTCTGTATTTTCTACTTTACAGCGCCCTAGTCTGATAGCGCCGTCACTGGTGTATCCGGCGCCATATTCTGACGGCGACACAGCAGCAAACCCAGTCCTGATACCACTGCCATAGCCAGCAAAATTGCGCCCAGCGAGAACTGATCATTCACGTTCATCTGCGCCGCCAACAAGGTAAACAAGCCTGCGCTCATGTTTTGAACACCGCCCATCACCGCACCCGCCGTGCCTGCATGACGTGGAAACGGCGAGATAGCACCTGTGGTTGCCGCAGGGAAAAGGACACCCGCGCCCATGAAGTAAATAAATGCACCGCCAATCAGAGCCTCAACGGTCACAGTGACAAAATAGCCAGGGATCACAACGGTCAATGCGCCCACTAACAAGATCACCGAACCTACCAGCAGAGATTTCCCTGATGACATTCGCTGCTCGATCACGCTTGAAAGCCAAGAGCCTGCCATAAAACCTGGCAAAGGCAGCACGAATAACAGGCTTACTGTCGTCGCACTCAGACCCAGCGTGCTTCCTAATAACACCCCAGCTGCCGCTTCAAACACTGAGATACCAGAGAAAACCGCAATCAGGCAGATTAAGTAACCCTGAAACTGGCGGTTACTCATCACATGGTGATAGCTCTTCAACACAGAGTCTTGGCGGCGTGCTTCAGGCGGCAATGTTTCCTGAAAATACAGCGACATGATCAAGCACACCACGGCCGCCAACACGAACAAGAATCCATAACTCGCCTGCCAGCCAAAATAGGTGCTCAGTAAGCCCCCAATCACAGGTGCCATTAGCGGCGAGAAAATCAGGCCAATGCTGACCAGGCTGTTCGCTTTGTGAAGACGGCTACCGTCAAAACAGTCTCGAGTCAGAGTACGCGCCATAGCGCCACCACAACCAATACCAGCACCTTGAATCACGCTGCCCAGCAAGAAAATGCTGAAGCTTGGCGCCATGAGCGTCACGATGGTACCAACAAGATAAATCGCCAAACCGACAAGAATGATGGGTTTACGACCAAAGCGATCAGACAACGGACCATAGATAAACTGGGAGAGACCGTAAGGGATCAAGTAGCACGCCATGACAGCTTGCAGCCATGCTGGCGGCACAGCAAAACTGTCAGCCATCATGGCCATGGAAGGCACATACATGGTCTGGGTCATCTGACCAACAGCAGCCAGAATGATAATCATGAGTAAAATTTTGGATAAAGGCGTTGTCGATGACATCACCAGCACTCCCGGAAGCAAATAATCACTAAGAATCTTTTATGCGAGGAAGTGGACGATAAAAGGGATATTTAACGCTTTCGTTGAATAGTACGCCACCACCTCTAATTTTTCGCAGAGTTTAGTGTCGTGAGAGGCTTCAAACAACTAATTAAACGTCATTCAAGCACGATAAGAAATCATAGAAAGGATTAGTTTTACTAATGCTTATTTGCAACCATTGGTTTGCCTGATTATTCGCCAACTAAGAATAGATCTTCAAGATCAAAAAAGCAGCGACAATGCGCTGCTTTTACACCCATCACCCGGCAGGGAATCAATCAATGGTCAGCTTATGCTTACCATGTGATACTTTGGCTTTCAGGTACATTTCATTGCCATCTTTAATATGAGCTTGTGTACCAACGACATCTTCTAACTCGATGCCGTGCTCCTGAATCTCACGGATTTTCTTCGGATTGTTTGTGATAAGGCGGATGGTATCAACATCAAGCGCCTTCAGCATCGCTGCCGCGTCTTCAAAGGAACGCAAATCATCGGGAAACCCAAGATGATTGTTGGCTTCATAAGTGTTCATGCCTTCGCTTTGCAGCTTATAGGCATCCAGCTTGTTGTATAGACCAATTCCACGACCTTCCTGGCGAAGATAGAGAATGACCCCACCTTCTTCACCCATTTTCTGAATGGTTTCTTCCAGTTGTTCGCCGCAATCACAGCGAGAGGAATGGAATACATCGCCTGTCAGGCATTCTGAATGCATTCTGACCAGCGGTGCGTCCTGCTGCTGATCTGCACTTTTGAAGATAATAGCGACGTGCTCTTTATCTGAGCCCAAACCTTCGAACGAAAGAATCTCTGCAGGGATCTTACTACCTACACCCACGTTCAATGGAACTCTTGCTCTAACTTTTGCCATCGACTGCAATTCTCTTTTTATTCAGCTTCGCTGAATGGTACTGCCCTGTTTATCCGGGTTGAGCCGCTTAGTGTTAAGCGCCGGATACATATCAAAATACTCGTACTGCAATTGTTATAATATAACAATTCTAACGCTGTGGCGGGCAATCGTATCAGAACTCTAACAGGACTGCCAACCTCTCAGCGGAGGCGGCGTATCACGCTTGCAGGGTTTCCAGACACCACGGAAAACGGTTCGATATCACCTTCGACCACGGAACCCGCTTCAACCACAACCCCTTCGCCAATCGATACCCCGGCTTTGATAACACTGTTGCCACCAATTACAACGTTGTTGCCGATAATTATAGGCAATGAAATTTCCATCTCACCATTCAGTACCTCCAAGGGCAGGAGACTTTGGGTAATGGTGTATATGCCCACGCCAGGGCCGACGAGGACATTGTTCCCTATTTCTACGTGTCCACTGTCGATGATGGTGCAGTTTGGACCAAAGGCCACGTTGTTACCCACATTGACGTTCATGCCGTAGGTGCAGGTAAACGGAGCCTCTACCACCACGCCTTTGCCGCGAATGGCAAACAGCTTAGTAATCACCATTTCATTGGCATCAACGTCTGCCGGGTCAATGGTGTTGAATTGCTGGCAAAGCCGTCTGGATGCATAGCGGAATTGAGTAAGTTCCGGGTCTGCGGGACTATAAGGCATTCCCTGCTGCATCTTTTCAAATTCAGTCAATCTTTCTTCCTTGAAAACATTGTGATTTTTTAAAGTTAGCCCGTTACTGATGATACGTCATTGAACGCCGCTGCATATTGGTCAACGAAATGTCGTCCCGCTTCGAGACCATCCTGGTAATCGTGTTCCAGTTGGAAAGGCTTACTCAATAACGCACTGCTTGAAAGAGGCTGTTTTGGCGCGAGTTGAATAAGTTCTGTCCGGACGGGAGGATGGGACATAAATTCAATCGCTTCTTGATACGTTTGAAAATGCCGGGTTAGCATTTCCAGCATATCCGCATTCAACTTCTGGCCAGACAGAGCATGAAGACGATAAATCGCATCACCACCAAATAGCCAACGGCCACCATTCTGGCTTTTGTGCTTTGGCATCATGTCTTTGAGTCGATGCCAAATCGGTTCTGGCGTCTTTTCCCTATACCTTTCCCTGATTTCTTCCAACCGGTGTGAAAGCTGGTCATGGAATTCTGAAAGTTTCTCCATGCGATCTTCAATGTTCAATCTCGCAAGATATTCAGGAAGCCGCTTTTCCATTCTTCCGCGTAAGTTTTCTGCAAAAGCAGAACTCATTGGCGATTTGTCTTCAGCAACAGGCTCAGTGCGGATCACCACAATAATATCAGCGCCACGGTTGAACGCTTCTCTTGCGGGAATCGCGCCCGTGACACCGCCATCAACAAAGAATTGATCTTTAATGCCCACCGCTGAGGGATACAACATGGGGATCGCACAAGTGGCTTTCATGACATCAAGCCAGTTGTCTTCAAACATACGGAAGAATTGTGGCTCGAGGGTGTGCGTATTCGTCGCGCAGGCGTAAGCACTTCGGTTAGACAAGGTAGTCAGTGCATTTTCTAAACGTAGCCCTTCCGGGTGGCTTGGGCTTGCCATTTCCAACGCCCAGTCCAAGTCCATAAATTGCTGGCGACGCACATACTTCATCAGGTTGAAGAAGCGATCGTGCGTGGTGTACTGAGTAATGAAATGATGCCCGAACCCACGTTGACGGGTGATATAAGAAGCGAGGTTGAGTGCACCGGCAGAAGTACCAATATAGATTTCAAATGGGTCGAAACCTGCATCGAGAAAACTGTCTAATACACCTGCTGTGAAGACGCCTTTCTGTCCCCCACCTTGCGCAACCAAAGCAATGCGTTTTTTGCGTTTAAGGGTGTGGTCATTCACAGGAGTAGCGGAAACGCTGTTGGATGGATAAGACGCTGAAAAGGCAGTGTCTTTAGGGCTCTTCACAAGCACCTCTCGGTGTCATCATTGAATAGGCGTTATCTTACGCCTTCTCACTTGCCAAGAGCCAATGTTTTTATACAACTGAACGCTATGAGAAAACGATAGCTACAGTCGCGAAAGTAATGATGCCGCTCAATGCACAAAAAACGGTAACCAGCGCGATTTTTAAATTAGTGTCCATTCTCCGACCCCTTAACGATAACACTTACGTTACATATACATAATGTAGGGAGATTATCACTGCAAGGCCAAATATTCAGTTTCCTATCTAAGATCGTTAAGTCATTGAAGCAAATGTTTCATTATGTGACACAAAGCAAAACCCCTGCCTACAAAGCCTCTACAGAATCTTTCGCTGTATTTGCGAGAGACTTAGCAAACACATAGAAACATCTTCTTCCTCAAGGGTGGATTGAAAAAATTTGAACTTAAACTCCACCAATTGGCTAAAAAAAGAACAGTAAACTTCATTTTACCACCACACTTTATTTAACAGACCATTAACTATAACTATTGGAATCATTTTGAAAACAGTTGCAAATAAACTTATTTTTTAGTGAATTAGATTTAGATAAAACGCGTCAACCTTGATATTACCAATCGGTGATCAATAAGACCTTGTGCAGTTTTAACGACTTTTTAAGGTTTAAACTTCAAATTCGAACCAATACGCATTTTTGTTCATTTTTCACTCAAACAAACACGGGAAATAGATCGCAACTTTCTGCTAACAGAAACATCATCAATAGTTCATATCACTATTAATACGTCATTTACATCCAGAAACACACCATCCGTATGCGTTTACGCGGAATGATAACTATCAAAACAGCACGATCATAAGAGATTCACGCTATTGATTTAGTTGAAACCAATGCTTAATCTGCCTTTAACCTCACAGGCAGAAGATTATTTTGCCAAATCGTGATGGGAAAAAATTCCAAACACAACATGGTTGAATCAGCACCCGCAACCAAGCGCTTCCAGAGCAGTAACAAAACCATTCAAATCTGTTCACGTCGACGCTGATAACACAGCGCAGCACAACAAGACGTTGTCTGCGTACATAAAAGGACGGGTGTTATCACCAACAAGGAGAAGTTATGACTAGAGAAGTCTGGGGCTCTCGCGCTGGATTTATCCTCGCGGCAGTAGGCTCCGCAATCGGCTTGGGGAACATCTGGCGTTTCCCATATATGGCTTACGAAAACGGCGGCGGCGCATTTTTTGTTCCTTACCTCTTCGCCATGCTGACCGCGGGTATTCCATTTATGATCATGGAGTTTGGCCTTGGCCATAAACTTCGTGGTTCTGCACCGGTTGTCTTTTCAAAACTGAACACTAAGTTCGAATGGCTGGGCTGGTTCCAGGTTGGTATCGCTGCTGTTATCGCAGTTTACTACGTCGCGGTTATCGGCTGGGCAATGTCTTACGTCGGTTTTGCATTTGATCAAAGCTGGGGTACAGACACTAACGCCTTCTTCTTCAGCGAATACCTGAAGCTGGGCGAAAACTCACCAAGTAATCTGGGTAGCTGGCAGCTTCACATCGCAATTCCTATGACTATCGCATGGGCGATCACTTTTGCTGCAGTATTTACCGGCATCAAAGGCGGTATCGAGCGCGCAAACAAGATTTTGATGCCTGTACTCTTCATCATGGTTCTGTTGCTGATTGCACGCGTTGCGTTCCTGCCAGGTGCTGTTGAAGGTCTGAACTACCTGTTCACGCCTGATTTCAGCAAACTGACTGACGCGAAAGTTTGGTCAGCGGCTTACGGCCAGATCTTCTTCACACTGTCTGTTGGCTTTGCCATCATGCTGGCTTACTCGAGCTACCTGCCGAAGAAATCTGACGTCACGAACAATGCGTTCATGACCGTTCTGATCAACTGTGGTTTCTCTATTCTGGCCGGTGTACTTATCTTCTCTATCTTGGGCTACATGGCACAAGAGCAAGGTAAAGCGGTCACTGAAGTGGTTAGTGGCGGTGTAGGTTTGGCGTTTATTACGCTGCCTCAGGCTATCAACCTGCTACCGGCACCTTACATCATTGGTCCACTATTATTCCTGGCACTGGTTGTTGCGGGTCTGAGCTCACACATTTCAATTATTGAAGCGGTGACGTCAGCAATTATCGACAAGCTGAACATCAGCCGTAAAGTCGCTGCCTCTGTTGTTTGTGGTACTGGCTTCGTTGTTTCTATGGCGTTTGCAACCAACGGCGGTCTGCTACTGCTGGATCTGGTTGACTACTTCATGAACAACGTCGCTCTGCTGGCAAGCTGTCTGATTGAGCTGGTTATCTTGGGCTGGTTGATCAAAGTGTCTGACATCCGTGACCACGTGAACAAAGTCTCTGAGTTCTCTGTAGGTGCTTGGTTGGAAGTGTGTGTACGTTTCGTAAGCCCACTGATGCTGGCTTGGATCGTCGGTACTAACCTGGTTAACACGTTCAAAGAAGGTTACGGCGGCTACGAGCAAAGCGACCTGCTGATGCTGGGCTGGGGCCTGACAGCAGCACTGGTTATCGTAGGTATCATCGTAAATATCGTATCTCGTCCTGCTAAGGATTCAGCAGAAGAAGACGCACAGGAGGCAAACGCATGACAACAGGTGCAATCATTATGATGCTGATTGGTTTCGGCATTACCTGGGGCGGCGCAGCATACTGCATCAGCCGCGCAATGAACTCGGATAAATAATCCGAACCCAGAAAAGTACAGAACCCCGGCCAATGCCGGGGTTCTTTTTTTGTCCAAATCAACCATTTGTTTGATCCCATCCACTCAATTTGGGCGTGCCTCGCTAGAATCAAGACATTTTCTCTAAGATAATAACGTGATATTTGTCGAGAATAAGGGGAAGACCTTTCATGGTTAATCAGAAGCGGATCCTGGTGGTGGATGACGATTTAGAAATCCGCGAACTGCTTCAAGAGTATCTGTCCAAAGCGGGATACGATGTCATGACCGCGCAAAACGGGCAGGAAATGAAAGCGAAACTCGCCGTTCAATACCCGGACCTCATCCTTCTCGACATTATGCTGCCCGGTGATGATGGATTCACGCTGTGTAAATATGTTCGACAAGACTCGAGCGTTCCAATCATCATGCTCACTGCGGTTTCCGATGAAACCGACCAGATCATCGGTCTGGAACTCGGTGCGGATGACTATATCGCCAAACCGTTCAGCCCTCGCCAATTGGTTGCCCGAATTCGCGCCCTGCTTCGCCGCACCCAGCAATTGCAGGAAACCACCATGTCCAAGCCAAAAGCGATTCGCTTCGCACAGTGGCGCTTGGATCCTGTTACACAGCGGCTCAATCATCAGGTTACCGGTCAGGAAGTAGAAATGACCTCAGCAGATTTTGCCCTGCTGATGCTGTTTATTGAAAACCCCAATTCGCTGATGGACAGAAACGCGATTTCTAACGCGACCCGCGGGCGCGACGCACAACCTCAAGAACGCGGCATTGATGTTCAGGTCAGTCGACTACGCCAAAGACTGAAAGATAACGGCCGCCAATCCACCATCATCAAAACCGTTCGTGGTAACGGCTACATGTTTGTCGCAGACATTACCTATGAGTCTTAACTTAAAATCTTACTTCTGGCCGCGTTCGCTGCTTTCGCGGACCTTGTTACTCACGGTACTGTCGGTGATCCTTGCACAAAGTGTGGCCAGTTTCTTCTGGTACACCCAGTCCAAGGAACGCGAAGTGGAAGGTTTGAAATCGGCGTCTGAAAGCATGGCGCAGATGTTTGCTTCCACCACTACCTTCTTCCAGTCATTGCCCCTCGAATATCGACATATCGCTCTGGACCAACTCCGTAATATGGGTGGTGCACGCTTTTTCGTGTCATTTAACACGGAAGAAATTCGTATTACACCAATTCCGGATACACGTTCAAAACTCGAGGCGATTAGCACCATCGAAAGCGTGCTAAAAAAAGAATTGCCCAATGTTGATCAAATCAAAGTGGATTTTTCCCGCCCTGAAACCTTGCGCGTGCTGAACAACAGCTTATTGCTGTCTGATCTTCCGAAGTCTTGGGCGCACCACACACTTAGCTTGGAACCCTTAAACCCGCCGATTCTCGTCGTGCAGATAGAGCTCACCGAAGGGCAATGGGTATACATCGCCGCTATTTTGCCTGCGCCTTATGTCACCCTGGAAAACGATCTGATTAACGCAGACCAAATCGTCTTCCTGTTTGCGATCACCACCCTGTTACTGGTCTTTACCTTTACGTTGATACGCAATCAGACCCGACCATTAAAGCGGCTCGCACGAGCAGCAAACCGCCTGAGTACCGACATAGAACAGCCAGAACTGGTGGAAGAAGGTGCCAGTGAAATCACCACAGTAACCCGCGCTTTTAACCTGATGCAAAAGCGACTTCAGCGTTATATGCACGACAGGGAAAAACTGTTTGGTTCCATTTCCCACGATTTGAAAACGCCAATCACCCGATTGCGTCTTCGTGCAGAGCTCATTGATGACGAAGTGCAGGCTGTGAAAATCAACAAAGATCTCGACGAACTCGAGATCATGGTAAAAGGTGCGCTGCAAACGGTAAAAGATACCGATATTCATGAAAACGTCACCGCGTTGGATGTGCTCCAAATCCTTAGCAGTATTGCAGAGGTTCACAACCAGCAGCGCCTGCGTGTGAACATTACTGGCGAGCAGTTACGCCCGTTCTACTGCAAACCTCTTGCATTCAAGCGCTGCCTGACCAACCTCATCGACAACGGTGTGAAATACGGTGATGAAGTCATGGTGTATGTCCATGACGGTGAAAAATCACTGGATATCACCCTGATGGACAAAGGTCCCGGCATCCCTGAAGATTTTCTAAAGAAAGTTTTCGACCCTTATTTCCGTTTGCATACTGATTTACATGGCACAGGTCTCGGCTTGGGTATTGCCAAAAACATCATTCGCGCACATGGTGGTGAAATTATTCTGTCCAACCGCAAGGAAGGCGGTCTGCAAATTGACATCGCATTCCCCAGGACCTGATTCATGAAATTTTTTCCATCCTTTTTGTTTGCCTCAGCCCTCGCTTTCTCTGTTCAGGCTAACGAAACCAATAACGTCGAAGTGCTGCACTGGTGGACAAGTGGTGGCGAAGCACGCTCCGTCGATACACTCAAAGAAATGATGAAACGTGAAGGCCACGTTTGGACGGACTTCGCCGTTGCGGGCCGTGCCGGCGAAAGTGCTATCAATACGCTTCGCATCCGCGCCCTTTCCGGTAATCCACCAGATGCTGCGCAAATCAAAGGTCCTGAAATTCAGGAGTGGGGAAAACTGGGTTTTCTCGCCACACTGGATGATGTCGCCAAAGAACAGCATTGGAACGAGTTAGTGCCTCGTCGTGTCAGCGATTTTCTGAAAGTCGATGATCACTATGTGGCGGTACCTTTTAATATCCACCGCGTAAACTGGCTATGGGCTAATGCAGACGTATTAAAGAAAGCGGGCGTTGAGCCTCCCAAAACGCTGGATGAATTTTTCAACGCTGCGGAGAAGATCAAAGCGGCAGGTTACATTCCTCTCGCGCTGGGTAACGAGCCTTGGCAAGAAGCCACTTTGTTCGAGCTGATTGCACTCGCTATTCTAGGTACAGAAGATTTTCACAAAGCCTTTATCGAACAAGACAGCGACGCGTTAACCAGTGACAAAATGCGGGAAACACTTCAAGTGTTCCGTAAGATGAAGCAATACACCGACATTAATTCGCCGGGACGCAGTTGGAGCGATACCACGTCTTTAGTGATCGATGGTAAAGCGGCGATGCAAATGATGGGCGACTGGGCAAAAGGCGAATTTCTCGCAGCAGACAAGAAGGCAGGAAAAGACTTTCTTTGCATTCCTGCGCCGGGAACCGCCAACCAATTTTCGTTCAACATCGACAGCTTCGTGTTCTTCAAAAATGGTGCCTCTGAGACCTCAGAGTCGCAGAAGATGCTAGCCAGACTGATCCTGGAACCAGAGTTCCAGCGGGAGTTTAATCTCAGTAAAGGTTCCATCCCAGTCCGCGTTGATATTGATATGCAAGACTTCGATCCCTGTGCTCAGGAATCAATGCAGGCGTTTCTGCGTGCTGCAGCAACGGATAATCTCGTTGCCAGCTTGTCCCACAATATGGCCATTGGCCGAGCTTCCCAATTCGCGCTGTTCGATGTGATCAGTCGTTTCTTCAATGAAGATAACGTTGATATCGACGAGACCATGCGACATATTCGCGCCGCAGTGCTCGCTGATAAACTCTAATTGTGACTCTATTGCGCCCTCAACTCTGAGGGCGCAATTCCCCCAATCTGTTGATTCGAGCGTCTCGCTCACAATTCGCATTTTCGAAATCGATAATTAATAATCCTGTCAATTCAATTATCTACTCTTTGCGGTGCTCTCTAAGTTAGCGGGAAATCACACATTTTATTTGCGACTAAAGACACACAATAACGACGGTGATATAACAAATTTGTAACATAGCACTCATATGCTCTATCTTCCCGCTCGAACGAGCGAGCACACTTTCGAAATGGAAAGCCCAAAAAGGCAATAGAAGTTCGTCAGACAAGGAGTAAACCATGAAGCTAGGTCAATTAGCAGCACTCACCTCTGTATCACTGCTGCTGGCATCCCCATCTTACGCTGCAACAGAAATCGAGTGGTGGCACGCGATGGGTGGTAATCTCGGTGAAAAAGTGAACGAGATTGCAGAGAAGTTTAACGCAAGCCAAAGCGACTACGTTGTTAAGCCTGTCTACAAAGGCAACTACACAGAAACCATGACAGGTGCTGTTGCCGCATTCCGTGCAAAACAGCAACCGGAAATTGTTCAGGTTTTTGAGGTAGGTACTGCGACCATGATGGGCGCAAAAGGTGCTATCTATCCTGTCTACCAATTGATGGAAGACACCAAAACAGAATTCGACCCTTCTGCTTACCTAGCATCAGTAACCGGTTATTACACCGACAGCGACGGCAACATGCTTTCCATGCCGTTTAACAGCTCCACACCTGTGCTTTACTACAACAAAGATCTGTTCGCTAAAGCCGGTGTCGAGCCACCAAAAACGTGGGAAGAAATGGATGCCGTAGCAGATAAGCTGCTGGCAAACGGTGCGAAATGTGGTTTCACCACGGGCTGGCAATCCTGGACACAAATCGAGAACTTCGGTGCGCGCCACAATGCACCAATCGCAACCGCTAACAATGGTTTTGACAGCACTGATGCCAAGTTACTGATAAACGACAAAATCTTCGTTGACCACATCGCTCAACTGGCAGAATGGCAAAAAGATGGCACTTTTAAATACGGTGGCCGCCGTTCAGACAGTGCGCCACTGTTCTATAGCGGTGAGTGTGCCATGTACATCAACTCTTCGGCATCTTACGCGGGCATTAAAGGCAACGTGAAAGATTTTGAGTTTGGCGTATCACCATTGCCTTACTACTCCTCTAAGATCAAAACCCCACAGAACTCTATCATCGGCGGTGCAACACTGTGGGTACTGCAAGGCCATGACAAGAAAGACTACGACGGTGTCGCTAAGTTCTTCAAATTCATGTCCAGCGCGGAAAACCAAGCTGACTGGCACCAGTTCACTGGCTATCTGCCAATCACTCACGCAGCTTACGACCTAAGTAAGAAACAAGGTTTCTACAACGAAAACCCAGGTACTGACGTAGCGATTGTTCAAATGACATCTGTTGAACCGACTCCTGCTTCTAAAGGTATTCGCCTCGGTAACTTTGTTCAGATCCGTGACGTGATCAACGAAGAGCTGGAAAACGTTTGGTCTGGCGAAGCCTCTGCACAAGATGCAATGGATAAAGCCGTTAAGCGCGGTAACGTGCTTCTGGCGAAGTTCGCTAAAGCCAACAAGTAAAACGCGTAATACCGAGGGGTGAAAGCCCCTCGCTTATCCACATATACCCAAACGACCCGAAGATGCGCGCATTCAGAGGTTTTCAATGCGTTCAATTCAAGGCAAATTTCGCGAGGAGTAGTTGTTCTACTTCCGTGGAATTTAACGAAGAAG